>PHAV01000006.1:153111-226050 GCA_002841765.1 Deltaproteobacteria bacterium HGW-Deltaproteobacteria-4
CCTGAGATTGCTACCGTTCCTTCGGTTGCTGCCGCCCCCGTAGTTACCACACCCGTGGTTGTTGCCCCTGCAGTTGTTGCTACTCCTGCAATTGTTACTGCCCCTGAGGTTGTTACCGCCGCCGCGATTGCCGCCCCTTCGGTTGCTGCCGCCCCTGTAGTTACCACACCCGTGGTTGTTGCTACTCCTGAGGTTGCTACTCCTGAGGTTGCTACTCCTGAGGTTGCTACTCCTGAGGTTGCTACTCCTGAGGTTGCTACTCCTGAGGTTGCTACTCCTGAGGTTGCTGCCCCTGTGGTTGCTGCCCCTGTGGTTGCCGCCCCTGTGGTTGCCGCCCCTGCGGTTGCTGCCCCTGCGGTTGCTGCTCCTGCGGTTGCTGCTCCTGTGACACCTGCGACCGCTGAGTTTGTTGCAGTGTCAGAGCGCATGGCTATACCAGGGCTTGAGCGTATCTATTTCAAATTCGATTCCCACTCCCTTGATGACGAAGCCAAACGCGTCATTCGACAGAATGTTGTGTGGCTGCAGGCAAATCCCGACATTAAAATTTTCGTCGAAGGGCACTGTGACATGCGCGGTTCCGATACCTATAATTTGATTTTGGGGGAGAAGCGCGCCAAGGCTGCCACTGCCTACCTGCTGACCCTCGGTATTGCCGCCGATCGTATCTCCGTTATCAGTTATGGCGAAGAGAAACCTCTCGATTCGACTTCGGGTAAGGCGGCCGCGGCTAAAAACCGCCGTGCCGAGTTTGTGCAACAGTAGAGGTTGCGAAATCTATTCAGGAGGAAGAAGTCAGAATCAGAATACTGATAAGATTTTAAATCCGCGGGAAGAGTCGGGGCAGACAACAAGGAGCCTTCTTCAGAAATTCCCAAAGGAAGCGTGCGAGGCTGGATAAATATAACTGTTTTTGATGTGGGGGACGCTCAGGCTTGTGACAGCTAGGCGTCCCCCTTTAAATTTTTGTGGGCCCCATGTCCCCCTTTATGGTAATAATTATTCATCGAAAATATTTTAATCCCTTGATTCTACGGTGATTTGCCGTAGATCCCATAAAAATTTTTTTCTCGGATGCTCTGCATTTTGGAAGATAACTTGCATAGAGTTGCTAGTTCGGATCAGTCCCTGTCTCCGGGAAGTAAGTTTCTCCTGGAGATAATAGCGGCCTCGAAAGGATGACAGCTCGATGAAACTCCCCCTCCTTCTTATTCCGGTGCTTGGCCTTTTATTCTTGGCTCCGTTCGAAGTCCAGGCCGATTCCTGTGTGACGGCCCAATGCCATCAGTCCCTTCGCTCCCTCGCTTACCAGCATCAACCCGCCGTCGATGGAGAATGTCTCTCCTGCCACGCCCGGATCGCTGCGGAGCATCCGGGCACGGGTAGTAAAAGTTTTAAACTGGTTGAAAAGGGGGCGGCCCTCTGTTACCAGTGTCATGATGTGCAGAACAAAAAAAAGGTGGTCCACGCTCCGGTTGCGGAGGGTGATTGCACCACTTGTCATAATCCACACGGGGCAGCAAATCGCTTTCTTCTCGATGTCGGCGAAGATCAGTCCGGGCTCTGTTTCGATTGCCATGACAATGAATCCTTCAATCGTCAGTCTACGCACGGTCCGGCCGCCGTCGGGGCCTGCACGGCCTGCCATTCCCCGCACCAAACCGATCATAAATCGCTGCTTAAGCAGCCCCTGCGCGAGCTTTGTCTGGATTGTCATCAGGATTTCTCCCAACAGATGAAAGCCGCGCCGGTTGTCCATCCGCCGGTGCAGAAAGGGCCCTGCACCGACTGCCACGACCCCCACTCCGCCACTGCTCCATTTGTTCTGAAAAAAAAGATGCCGGATCTCTGCTTTGAATGCCACGCCAATGTCGGGGAGCGACTGAGCAAAGCCAAATACAAACATAAGCCCATCGACCAGCAGGGAAGTTGCGGCAGTTGTCACTCCACCCATTTCTCCAAGGCCAAGGGACTTCTTCCGTCCGGGGAAAAGAGCCTGTGCCTCAGTTGTCACGGTGGAGACAATCGCGGAACTCCGCCGCTGAAAAATATCAAGACACAGCTGCAGGACAAGAAGTACCTCCATGGTCCCCTTGCCGACGGCACCTGCACTCCCTGCCATGACCCTCACGGTTCCGATAACTTCCGGATGCTGACCGGCCCTTATCCCCAGGGAGTGTATTTCCCTTATCAAGAAGGCGCCTACGATTTCTGCTTGCAATGCCACGACCCGAAGTTGTTGAAATTTGCGGAGACCTCCATTTACACCAATTTTCGGGACGGCAACCGAAACCTCCATTTCGTTCATGTAGCCGATAACCGCAAAGGGCGGACCTGCCGTCTCTGCCATGACCATCATGCCAGTAATGGGGAGAAGCTGATCAGTCAGGGGGGATTTCCTTTCGGCGGCTGGAATATTCCAACCCGTTTCCAAAAGACCGAGAGCGGCGGCAGTTGCGCTTCCGGTTGCCATCGCCCCCTGCAGTACGACCGGAATGCCCGGTAAAAGCAGCCTGTTGTCAATAAACGGCTGGACATCTTAGTCAGGACACAAACAACAAGGAGTAGATTCCAATGCAAAAAAGAAATGGTTTAACCTCCCTGAAAATTCCCGCCGGCAAATTGTTTTGTTGCGCATTCTTCCTGTTACTGGCGCTCAGTGGTTGTGCCGCCAAAGCTGAAAAGAAAGTCGAGACAGTCTTTTATCCTCCGGCACCCAACGCGCCCAGAGTTCAATTTCTGAAATCGATTAATAACTCCGCCGATGTCGAGGAAAACAAGAAAGATTTTTCTTTGTTTGTTGTGGGCAAGAACAACAACGCCAAGCAAGTTCAGGAGATTCTCAAGCCTTATGGGGTCGCTTATGCAAAGGGCAAGATCTACATTTGCGATATGCAGACACCGACCATTGTCATCATGGATCTTGAGGCGAAAACGTTTGAGACGCTCCAGGGCAATAAGGGCGTCGGGAAATTAAAGAAGCCGATCAACTTGGCGGTTGATGAATCCGGGAATATCTACGTAGTGGATAACATCAGGAAAGAAATTCTGAAGTATGATGCAGCGGGGCAGTTCCTGCAGGTTTTTGGTGCGGGGATCGTCAATAAACCCGCAGATATAGCTCTGGATGCCAACAACATTTACATACTAGATCTGGGCGATAGCGACATCAAAGTGCTGGACCGCAAGAGTGGGCAATTAATTCGTAAGATCGGCAAGACGGAAGGAACGATTCAGGGCCTTTCCATCCCGACCAATATTGCATCGGACGGGAAAGGGGTTTTTTATACGACGAACGTCGGCACCGGTAACATCCTCAAATTGGACAGAGACGGCCACATTCTCGGGAGCTTTGGCAAAGTTGGCGATGCCTTTGGTGAATTTGTCCGCCCCAAAGGGGTGGCGGTCGATTCCAGTGGCCGCATTTTCGTCGTTGACGCCGGCCACCAGAATGTGCAGATTTTCAACGAGGAATTCCGCTTGCTGATGTTCTTCGGCAGCAATCAAGGCAAGCCCGGCGTGATGAATCTGCCCGCGGGAATTACCGTTACATCTGATAATCTCGAGTATTTTCAGACATTGGCGGCCCCGGGATTTGTCCTTGATACAGTGATTATGGTTACGAACCAGATGGGTCCGGACCGGTTGTCTATTTACGGCCTCGGGGCCATGGCAGATAGCGCCACTTTGCCGGCCGAAGCGGAGCAGGGGAGCGATTCCGGGCTCCCGGTCAAAGGGAAATAGTCCTGATGAAAAAACGTGATCTCGCAATCCTTGTGGGATTTTCCCTTTGTGTTTTTTTCGGTGGATGCGATTCCGTCAACCGTCACAAAGTGTTGACGACGATCTTCGATGGCGTCCCCGCTCCCCCCCCGCCTGGGCAGGTCTGCGAGGAATATGCCCAACAACGGCTCGCAGCGGCTCTTGCTGGTGGCGATGGAGAGACAGTGAACCCGGCCACTTTGCAGGCCGGGTCGGAGCATCCTCCTTACCGGGACAAACATTGCGATGATTGTCATGCCCGGACCCAATCGAGCGGCTTTGTCACTGCACAGGTCGAAGACCTCTGCTTTGTTTGTCATAAGGATTTTATCAAGGGGAAATATGTCCATGGGCCGGTGTCGGCCTCTGCCTGTCTCTTTTGTCATGATCCCCATTCCAGCCGCAATCCCGCGCTTTTAAAGGCGGAAAAGAGTGCAATTTGCCAGGAATGCCACAATGAAGCGCGTGTGGCTGCCGGTATGCACAATATGGTTTCGAGCCGAAATATCGAATGTGTTAACTGCCACAATCCCCATTACGGCAATGCTCCCAATTTTCTCAAGTAGTGTCCATCCGGAAACACCGGATGAGACACTACTTGAGCCTGAGAATTCTGAGAATTCATGACGATCCGCTTTCTCTTTTTTATAATGATTCTGATGATTTTCTCTGCCCCGAATGCGTCGGCGGCAAATGAGGGCTTTTTTCTGTTGGCGAACTTTCGCCAGTCAGCTCACTTGAGTTACAAGTTTGATCGCTATCAGCTCGAAACGAGTACTTCAAGCCGACACACAGCTTATGAAGATTATAGTTTTAAAGGAGATTATGCGATTCTGGATCCGGGTCTTCTTAACGGGAACTTCACCCTCGGTTTTCGTTTGAAACAAAATTATTACCCGGACAGTTTATACAATCGCTCCTTCAGCGTCGACCGCGGCATCTTTTATGATATCAGAGGGGTCTTTGCGGAAAAGAGTGCATATCCCCTCGGGTTTTTCCTGAATTCGAAACTGGAGGAGATAGCGGATGGTTTCGGCCGGAATTATCAGCTGGACACCCGGAATTGGGGATTGAATCAGACCCTGAAAAGCAACTTTCTCCCCAGCACTGTCACTTTTATCCGGACGGAAAATGAAACGGAGGGGTTGGCGGTCGACCGACAATCCACCCAGGACAACCTGACCTTCAGCGTCAAGCATAACCTCCGTATCAGTGAGACCAATTTTGAAGTCCTTTTCTCCCGGGAAGACTTCGCCGCCCCCGGCATCAACGAAAAAGGATTCCGCAAGTCCTCCGAATTCAATCTACACAACAAGCTGGACTGGCAGGACGGCGACAAGACCCGTAACCTCAGTTCCATCCTCAAGTATTGGCAGTCGATCGGCCTTAATGACCGCACAAGTTTCACCTGGAGTGAAAACCTGTACTGGGATCTTGGTAAAGCCCTGCGTTCGGGATTGTCCTACGGTTTCAGTGATTCTGAATCCGGTCCGAACCAGAGACAGTCCAATACCGGGCGGGCCTGGCTCCGGCACGAGCTCTACAAAAGCCTGACCACCAACCTGGAAGGATCCGCCCGGGAGGTCCGTTTCTTCCCGGGATCCGAACAGCAGCTGGGCGCTCAGGCCTCGCTCGGGTATCGCAAGATCCTGCCGGCCCAGAGCCTGCTCAGCGCCAATATTCATAGTCAGTATCAGATCTCCGAACGTGACTTTGCCGCCGCCAGGCTGACCTTTTTTGATGAACTTCACACCGTAAGTTTCACGGAGCCGCTCTTTTTGGAGAACCCTGACGTCATTCCGGGGAGCGTGGTCATTTGGAATCAGAATCCCGCAATTCAGGTGACTCCTTATATTGAAGAGGTCGATTTCCGATTGATCCAGAGCGGCGATCAGACCGAGATCGTGGTGTCCGGCTTCGATCTCAGCAATATCATCCCCGAGGGGACAATTCTGAGTATCAGCTATGACGTGGTGGTCGATCCTGATGTCAAATTTGAATCAAAAAGTTGGGGGACCGATGCCCAGTTGCGCTTGTGGGAAAATCGCTTCCGCTTTTATGGCAGCTACGACCAGAGTAAAAATACCATGCTTTCCGGGGAGCGCAGCAAGGTCGGGCTTGAGAACCTCAGGACGATCTTTCGCCTGGGTGCTGAAGCAAAGACGAGAGGTTACACCCTGTCCGGCGAATACGTGAATACCGACTCCGTCACGACCCGCTCCCAGTCCCTGATCGGCCGCCTTCATTACGCCGGTGAGTGGCAGAACGGAAAAACGACCTTTTATCTTGAAAACCGTTTTTGGTGGTATGATGTCGCTGCCGGCCAGCGCGCAATCGAGGACCGCAACACCCTGAAAATTGGGGGGAATTACCGTAAAACCATTTTCGGCAATGTTGTTTTTTCTACCTGGGGCAGCTACCTGACGTCGATGGGATCGGTAGACAGCCAGCTGGTCAACCTTGGCGGCGATGTGCGTTGGCAATACCGCAACCTGGTCTTCGCATTACGGGCATGGTCAGGATACAGACGCTTTAGCGGCGACTGGGCCAGTGAAGAGCATCTCCGATTTGATCTCACCCGTTATTTCTAGAAATGTTCAGCAGTATCCACCCTGCCGGCGCGCTTAAGCGATTGCATCAGGCCCGGCGACGAAAGAGAATGAACCTTCCCATGACCTGGAAATCATGCTGAAAATCACCTGGCCGCGACTGTGGCGCTCTCGCTTTACCCTCCTGCTGGTTGGAGCTGTCTGCACTGTCCTTGCGGCATGTGCCGCACCGGCGGGGCTGCGTTCAAGTGTCGACAGTCCAGTTCTGCAGTGGCCGGCGCCCCCCGCCCCCGCCAGCATCGAATGGGTCCAATCCGTCGAAAACTACATTGATGCCGGCATCAGCAAAGGATTTTGGGGGAAATTAAGGGACGTACTGGCCGGCAGCGCCGATTCCAGCCTGGGCCGGCCTTACGGTGTGCACCTCGACCGCCAGTCCCGCCTGCTTATTGTCGATTCCGGTTCCGCCGTTCTTCATCTTATGGATATGAAACGCAATGAGTACACGATTATCGGCCGCGGACCGGGGCGCACCTTTCAGCAACCCATTGCAGTGGCCGAAGATGCACAGGGAGATCTCTACATCACCGATTCCGCCGCGGGTCTGGTCTATCGTTACAATGCGCCGGAGCAAGGCCTGGTCCCCTTTGTCCGGTTGCAGCGGCCGACCGGCATTGCCTTTAATCCCTTGAATCAGTTACTCTATGTCACCGATACTCTGGCACACCAGATTGTTGCCTTCGATAGCAACGGCAACGAACGCATCCGTCTCGGCGGGCGTGGCGAGAGGGCAGGGGATTTCAACTTCCCGACCGACCTCTTTATCGATCGCCACGGAAAAATCTATGTGACCGACCCGCTGAATTTCCGCATTCAGATATTCTCCCCGACAGGGATATTCCTCACCAGCCTGGGCGGTTCCGACCTCTTTTCCAAACCGAAGGGGGTGGCGACCGATAGTGAAGGGAACATCTATGTTTGTGACGCCATGCTCGATCTCGTCCGGGTTTTCGATGCCGCCGGCAACCCCCTCTTCGATTTCGGCGGACGGGGGATTCACCCCGGAGAATTCTGGATGCCTTCCGGCATTCACATCAATGCTGACGATATGATTCTGGTCACCGATACCTATAACCGCCGGGTCCAGGTTTTTCGCCATTTGCGCAAAGACCAGTCGCCCCCCGGGAAATGAGGTTTTTGAAAAAAGTGCGAACCGGCCGGCTTTATTACCGAATCCGCCGAATCAATAAAAGGTGTTTCATGCGATCTGCGAACATCATAGCGGTAACTTTTCTTCTCCTTCTGGCGATCTTCCCGATGCCTTCCGGTCATTCGGCCAGCGTCCTGGACTCTCCCCATAATCTCTCTGTTGCCAGCACCGCCAGCATAAAATCGACCACCGAAGAGCGCATCTGCATCTTCTGCCATACCCCGCATCACGCCACCCTCATATCTGATCCCAACTATCCGGGTCCGCTATGGAGCCGTGAAGAGAATTTTAACGTCTATACCATTTATGACTCCTCCACTGTCATCAGCCGCTCCGGGCAACCGCAAGGCCCCAGCCGGCTTTGTCTGAGTTGTCATGACGGCACGATTGCCCTCAGTTCCCCGGGAACCGCTACCGCCATGGGCGATCTCGGCAGCTACTCCACCTCTGCGGTCCTCGGTCAGGATCTCAGCGATGATCATCCCATTTCCATGGAATATGCCGCTGATCCCCGGGAATTTCATGACCCGGCCCTGCTGCGACAAAACCGGATCAATCTTTATTACCGCAATGGTGTCATGAATGTTGAGTGCACTTCTTGCCATGACCCGCATGATAACCAGTATGGAAACTTTTCGGTCATGGATACCTCCCTGCAAACAGATGCCCTCTGCACCGCCTGTCACAACAAAGACAACTGGGGCGGCAGCGATCACCAAAGTGGCGGCAGTCGTTACTCTGGCGCAATCCCCGCCGCCGTGGAGAAAAACGGCTGCGTCAACTGCCATGTTTCGCATGGCGCCGAGCAGGGGGAGTCGCTGTTGCAATTGAGTGCTGTCGGCGCCAGCCTTGACAGCAATTGCGTCACGACCTGCCATAACGGCGTCTCCCCCTACAGTGATATTCCCGGCCAGTTTAATCGTACCTACAGTCATCCTCTTGACTACGATGGCGGCGCCACTGCCCATATCGCCAATGAACAGCTGCCCCTGGCCACCGCCAGAAAGCACGTCCATTGCGTCGACTGCCACAATCCCCACCAGGCGCGCTGGCAGGATGCTCCGCTTGATCCGATCAATGCTCCCGCTGTGAACGGTCTCCTCCAGGGGGCTCGCGGGGTCGCCATCAACGGAGAAATGACAACTCCGGCACTTTACGAGTATCAAGTCTGTTTCGGCTGCCATTCGGGAAATGACGCCAAAAACGGCGACTTTAACGATTCCATTCTGCGGGTGCAGCGGGTCTACAACTCTCAGGATCAGTCCGAGCGCTTCGATCCGGCCACCGCCGGCTCTTATCATCCCGTCGCGACCGCCACGACCGGTACCGGCGCCAGCCTGCGTGCAACCGCGAAGACCGATTATATCTATTGCAATAGTTGTCACCAGCCCCACGGCTCAAGCGAGCCGCACCTGCTGCGGGCCGCCAATCCCGACCTTTTTCCCAACCTCCAGGGCACCGACTTCCCCCTTTGTTACGGTTGCCATAATGATGTCTATCTGTTGAACAGTTCTCCTTCGGCGACCTTGCATAACAACCATGTGTCGGGCAGCCACCCTTCAGGGAACAGCGACCAGGTCCCCTGTTCGGCCTGCCACGATCCGCACGGGGTTCCCTTTATTAGCGGTCAAAGCAACGGCGACAGGTCCCAGCTGATTAATTTTGACCGGCGTTACGTTCCGGAGACGGCGGTATATAACGCCTCTCCATCCCCGAGTTGTTCCATCACCGGTCCCGGTACTGATGGCTTGGTCTGTCACCCCGCCTCGGTCACAAACCCGGCGACTTATTAACGTGGGGGTCTATGTATCGTAAAATATCTGCACGGGTTGCCGGATTACTGCTCCTGAGCCTCCTTTTACCTGGAGGGACGACCTTCTCTGCAGAAAAACCGGTGGTCTATTTCGGGGTCAACCTCCGCTTTCAGCCGATCACCATGTATGACCACTACCAGCCGATGTTAGATTATCTGACCCGGAATACTTCCTATAAATTTGAATTAAAGATCAGTCAGGATTACGAAGAGACGACGAAATTTTTGATGGAGGGCAAAATTGACGTTGCTTCCATTGGTGATGGCGGCCAGCTGCGGGCCATGCTGCTCCCCGGAGTTGTTCCGATTGTTTCCCCCCTCAACGAAGAGGGAAAACCATCTTACCGCTCCTGCTTCATCGTCCCCGCCAAAACGACCATTCGCTCTCTACAAGACCTCAAGGGTAAAAATATCGCCTTAGGCTATCACCATTCGACCAGCGGTAATCTTGTTCCACGCAGCATGCTCCTGAAGCAGGGGATACGGATCAGCGACCTCGGCTCCATGACCAATATGAGACATCACAGAGATGTGGCGACGTCTGTACTGAAGGGGAAGTACGATGCCGGTTTTGTCAAGGAGAGTGTGGCTAATAGTATGAAAAAAGATGGTTTGCAGATTCTTTCCTGTTCGGACGAACTCCTCTCGATTCCCCTGCTTGCCCGCCCCGGTCTGTCAGCGCAAGTGATCAAGGAGCTGACCTCCGCTTTGGTGAAACTCGATCACCGCAATCCTCAAGACCGGAAGATGATGGAAAATTGGGACATAGAATACCAGTATGGTTTCGTCCCGGCCGCGACGATTGACTACGCGCCGCTGACCACGATGTACAAACGCATCCCCTACGGGTGCGGGTCAGGTTGTCATAAATGAAGAAGCCCCGGATAGTGAGCATCAAGACGAAATATTTTTTTATATCGGCGTTGATTGTCGCGTTGTTTTCTGTCTTTTGGGGCGGGATGGTCATCAGTAACGAGAAAGCCCGACTGGAGACAGATCTGAAGAGTCGGGGCCTGATCCTGTTAACGTCGCTGCGCAGCCCGATTGTCAATACCCTGATCTTGCAGGAGGTCGGCCTGAAGACCGATCTGCTCGAGAATTATGTTGCGGAACTTATCAAGAATCCGACCCTGCCGGTCGTACACGCTTTTATCACCGATGTGGACGGGAATGCGGTTGCCCATAGTAATCCCGATGCTTACGGCGTGCAGTTTGTCGATCCCCTGACGCGCGGCGTTCTGACCAGTAATACCTTTCTCAGCGCGAAGCTGTCCGATGAACGTGGCAATGTTCTGGATATGGCCTTACCGTTAGCGGTCGAAGGCAAGAGCTGGGGGGCGCTGCGGGTCGGTCTCTCCATGGCGCCGGCGGAGAGAGAGTATCAGTTCTTTAAAATGCGGATTGTCTTCTTCGCCGTCCTTATTTTTCTGGCGTGCGTGGCTATTTTCTTTACGGTTGGTCGTGCCATGGCGCGGCCGTTGGAGCAGTTGACACGGGACATGACCAATATCGATTTTGGAGCATTCGAAATCACCTCATTACCGCCAAGAAACGACGAAATCGGCTTATTGCAGGAAAGTTTTTCGAATATGATGAGCCGCCTCAAGCGGAGTGAAACAGAGCGGGAGAATACCCTCAATTACGTAATCCAGAATGAAAAGATGGTGAGCATCGGCAAGATTGTTGCCGGCGTGGCCCATGAAATCAATAACCCCCTGGCGGCCATCTCCGCCTGTGTTTACAAGATGGAGGACAGGATCCCGCCAGAAGCAAAGAATTGTTTGGAAATTTTCAAGATCGCTGTGCAGCGGATCGAAACAATTGTTTATCAACTTGCGGATTTCAGCCGGGCAGGGAGTCTCGAACTCCAACTGGTCCCGAGTGACCAGTTCTTCCGTGAAGCGGAATTCTTTGCGACCATGGCGCTGAAGAAACAGCCCTCCCACTTTGTCGCCATCGACGAGTGCCGGCCACCGGTGGTTTTGCATATCGACAAGGGGAAGATGCACCAGGTGGTCCTCAACCTGCTGTCCAACGCAGCGGCGGCGTCACCCGTCACCGAACCGGTCGAAATCCGCAGCCGGGTCAGTGATGGCACTTACATCCTGACGGTCAGGGATAAAGGTGCGGGGATCAGCGCCGCAGACCGGGACAGAATCTTCGATATCTTTTTTACGACCAAGCCGACCGGGGAAGGGAGTGGCATCGGCCTCGCTATCTGTAAAAGTATTGTCGACCTGCATCACGGGACGATCGAGGTTGCCAGTCGGCCCGGCGAAACGATTTTTACGGTAGCGATTCCATTGATGAATGAGGTCGGCAATGCATAATGTCAGGCTGTTGCTGGTCGAGGATGACCCGCTTTTCGGAAAAGCGCTCCAGGAGGTCATCACCGGCGCCGGCTATAACTTGCGCCTGGCCGTGAATGGCGCCGAAGCGCTGGCGGTTGCCGCCGAAGAGAGTTTCGATCTGGTCATTCAGGACATCAAACTTCCTGACGCCAATGGTCTCGATATTCTGCGTGAAATCCTTTTCCGCCAGCCGCATTGTGGTGCCCTGGTCATGACCGGCTACGGCACGATCGATGATGCCGTCAAGGCGATGAAGCTCGGAGCCTTCGATTTTCTGACGAAACCTTTTCCGATGGAGGTGCTTTTTCTCAAAATCGAGAGTTTTCTTGAAATGAAGGGTATCGACGACAAGAACGGACCGCAGAAAAAATCCTCAGCCTTTAACAACATCATCACCCGCAGTCCCGCCATGCTGGCGGCGCTGGAGATCGCGGCCAAGGTTGCGAAAATGTCTACCTCGATTCTGTTGCAAGGAGAGAGCGGCACCGGCAAAGAGCTCGTGGCTGCAGCGATCCATCAACTGAGTCCGCGGCAAAAGGGACCCTTTGTTGCGGTGAACTGTGCCGCCATCCCGGCGACCCTCATTGAAAGTGAGCTCTTCGGTGTCGAGAAGGGGGCTTTTACCGGGGCGGACAAGGGGCGAGCGGGTTATATTGAAAAGGCCGTCGACGGCACCCTCTTTCTTGATGAAATCGGTGAGTTGCCCTTGAGCCTGCAGGGGAAGCTGCTGCGGGTGCTGGAGGAAAAGGGGGTCGCCCGGGTCGGGGGCACACAGGTCCGCAGTCTCGATTTTCGTCTGATCTGCGCCACCAACCGCAATCTCCACGGCATGGCGAAACGCCGGGAATTCAGGGAAGACCTTTTATACCGGATCAACGTCGTCCCGGTCCGGCTCCCGCCCTTAAGAGAGCGCAGCGAAGACATTCCCCTGCTTATTGCCCGTTTTCTCGACCAGTTCAGCGCAGACCCGTCCGCCAGGCCGGAGCTGATGCCGGATGCCCTCGAAATATTGAGCTGTTACAGCTACCCCGGCAATATCCGCGAGTTGAAAAATATCATGGAAATGATCTCTCTCCTTTATCCCGGAGAAAAGATCAATGCTTACCGTTTGCCAGGGGAGCTCCAGTCGCCCGGCGTCATCGGCAGCACCTTTGAACAGTTTTCCGTTGGCCGCCCTTTGAAAGAGGCGGTGACCGAGTATGAAAAACGCTATATCGAAAAGGTGGTCGATTATACCGGTGGACACAAAACCCTGGCGGCCAAGATGCTTGGCCTTTCCCGAAAGGTCCTTTGGGAGAAATTGAAAAGCAAGGACAAGTAAGTCTCTTCATCCAGTTATGATGATCACATTGGGCAGACCGCAAGGCCTGCTCTTTTTTTCATTGAACCTCTGGTGATCCCGGTAGGTGAAGAGGTGAAGTCATTGGGTGTAATCGGGCCCAATGGTTTTTCAGTCAAAAGCAGGAGTTGTTACGAAAGTGTAACAATTTTGATAGGGAATAGTTATAAAAAATAAATCAATTTAATAAAGAATTTTTTATAATCCAACTAATTCACTCAAGAATAAGGAGGCCGGCGTTGATCTTCACCCTAAAAGTGAAGATCAACGCCGGCCTCCTTATTTATTTACTAATTTACTTTTGTATTAAGTATCTAAAATCAAATGACTAATTTCCATTTTTAATAAAAAGCAAAAAAATAAAACTAAGTCCTTGGTATGGGGTTTGCTCTCTCCTCTAGTCAGGAGACTTAGGTGCCGGTTTCAAATCACTACATGGTGGTACCGACATCATCTTTTGGATAGGTCAGCACAACGCCTGAGATAAGGGCAGAAAGGAGGCCGAAGTTACGGTTTAAAGTGGAAAGGATGCAAAGGAGGCGTTTTTTTGTATCCGCGAGTGATGCCTTGGAACATCAACAAAAACAAAATGGAGGAACACAAAATGAAGAAATTTGTAGCTGCATTTGCCTTGGTCGCTCTTAGTGCCAGCCTGGTTATGGCGGCAGGGGAGCCGGGAACCGGTGTTCTCGGTTCGGTTCATGACATGAGAGCGTCCGCCGGCGCCGTCGATTTCGGCGGTAACGACCGGGTTTGCGCTTTCTGCCACACCCCTCACCACGCGTATCAGGATGCCGATCCCAACGCTTACTACCCGCTGTGGTCCCGGCAGTTGGACACGGAAAGTTTTGACCCCTACACCAGCCCGACCATCAACGCTTCTGATTACTACTATGCCGACATCGCCGTCGGCCCGACCCGTCTGTGCATGAGCTGCCACGACGGTTCGATCGCTCCGGATCAGCACTACAACTTTGACGGTGTGGTCGCTCCTTTGTCTGGCGACAGCTGGGGCCAGGCCGGCGTCGGCGCCGGCAACAAACTGACCGACGATCATCCCCTCGGTTTCAATTATAATGAAGTGGCTGTTGGTCCCGTTACCGGTTCTCCGGCGAGTATTGTTGTGCAAGCTTACGAGGATACCTGGATTCGTGAAGCCGCCAGCGGTGCGCTTGCGTATGCGGGGAATACCTTTGGCATGAAGGTTGTCGACCGTCTTTATCAGGGGCAGTACATGACCTGCGCCACCTGCCATGACGTCCACAACCGGATGAACATGGACGAAGCGACTGCTACTGCCAACTATCTGGTGCTGTCGCCGCAGGCCGATTCCGCGCTCTGCTTGACCTGCCACATCAAGTAAGGGAAGGAAGAGGAGGCCGCCCTGCGGTCTGACTCGACCGGGTCCGCACCGGGTGCGGGCTCTCCTCTGCGGAGCCACTGAATCATTTAAAAAGGAGCTAAAAATGCGCAAGCACGGACGTTTATTTATAGTCGCGCTTCTGCTGTTGCTGGCACCATCTCTCGCCAGTGCCTGGATTTTGCAGTACCAGGGGCAAGGGAGTAGCAGCGACGGAAGTGCAACAATCTACTTTCAGGATGCCACGACCAATGTCGTCCTTGACACCGCAAACGCGGCCACTTATGTCAAGGCATTGAAAGGGGGACAGTCGGTTGTTTCGCTGTCCGGCCCGGCAAAGGCCACGGTTGTACTGGCCACCAATATCTCCGCCACTGTTACCATTGACGGCACTCCGAGCGTGCAAACTGTCAGCTCGGCGGAGTATCCTCTCCCGGAAACTACGGTCAAGATGATCGCTGCCTGGGGTCAGGCCGCTTCGGCCAAGGGCAATGTCTCTATCGTCAAGACCACTGGTGGCAGCACCCTGGTGCAGTATGGCACTGTCAGCACCATGACCGGCTATAACGGTCTCGCTTTCGGCTCCACCGTTAATGTCAAGGCCTCCCCGCGCAGTGACTATCAAGTCACCGGGATTACCGTCTCCAAACTGGCGGCTGGTGAAACCGTCCCCGTCGTTACTAACCCGGCGTTTTCGACGGTTGGCGCCGGCGTACCGGTAACGGTCACCGGCGTTGTGGTTGACACTGCTTCTGTCAGCGTCTCCGCATCGTATGCTTTGGTCGCCAATGCTAAAGCTTTTCTCTCGGCACCGCTCAAGGCCGTTGTCGGCCAGACGGTGACTCTGAGCGCTGTTGGCAGCACCAGCAATGATCCTTCGGTCACCTATCAATTTAAGGTGGGCGGAGTAGAGGCGCAGAATACAACAGTTAAAACTTACACCTTCACCCCGACAGCGCCCAGCACCGGGCTTGCTATTGAGCTGAATATTTTAGACGGCACGACTCCTCTGGCGACCAAAACCGCCACTGTCCAGGTTGTCACCGCCGGTGAACTTTCCCAGAACCTCTGTCTCGGCTGCCATAGCGGCAGCACCCCGACAGTTGTTGCGCAAGTCAATGCGTCCAGCCATGCTGCAGTTAGCTGCGCTGACTGTCACAGCACGGCACCACACAACACCTTGACCGATCAGCCGCGGATGGTCGATGCCGCTGCCGTCATGACCGGTGGCTGTGCAGAATGTCACACAACGAAGTCTGACGCACAATTGAAGGTGAACCCCTTCAACAGCGAGATCTCCGAGCGCTTTGTTACCAGCCGTCACGCGGTTCAGTCGGCCCGTAACGCCTATTGCTCGGCCTGTCACAGCCATGAAGGTTTTGTGGCTCGCATCGGCAACGATAAAATCACCACCAATGCCGAACTGGCAACCAGTTACACGGCCGCAAATATTGACGTGTATGCTCTCCCCGTTGGCTCCAGCACCATCGCTGGCGTTAACCGCAAGCAGTGCTCCACCTGCCACAGCGAACACGACTTTGGCCTGCGTGGCGCAGGCGACGAAGTAGCCACTGGTCTGCTCCCGTCCAATGGTGCGACGTTTGCCGTCGACACGACCCGGACCGTTTACTCGGCCGAGTTTAACCTCTGTACCGCTTGCCATATGGTCGATCTGACCGCAACCTTCGTGCCTGAGGAAGGTTATGGCGGACGCGGAATGTTCACCTATGAACTCTCCGAAAAGTATTCCAGCGCTAATCTGATGCCTGCAGGTGCTACGACCTTTGACCTGACCAAGGCGCCGTTCTACCATGACGGTGTCAGCGGTTCCGGCCGTACCTTCGTCGATACGCACTTCAGCGGGACCATCATGCAGCATCTGACCAAATTCGACGGGTCCACCACGGACATTGAGCTTGTCGGTTACAACATCAATGCCGGTAGCGCCAATGCCTGTACCATCTGTCACGATCCGCACACCGCCGGCAAGATGCTCGACGTTGGCGCCGGCACCACCGTGGCTGTCGATGACAACAACAACAAAGCTATCTCCTTTGCACAGGGTCTCGGCGACTTCCACACCGACTACCTCGCCGATCCGTTCTCCCGCGTTCAGACTGGTTGCACTCCGTGTCACACCGGTTCGGCCTTCCCGCGCCTAGCCAATGGTGCGACGGTTGCTGAACTCGGAAGCGCGCCCTGGAGTGTTATCGGCTGCCGCAGCTGTCATGATGTGGCCCAGCCGAACGCTGCCCCCGGGGCCAACAACGCCGCTGCTTTTGAGGCGGTCCGTGAGTTCCCCGCAGGGTACGAGTACAAGTTCAACAACACCAACGCCGCCGTTGTCACCGCTGCAGAGCTTGGCAACAGCGCTATCTGCTTCGAGTGCCACAAAGGTCGCACCGCTGGTGTTCTGCCTGCTACCGATCCGGCTGCCGGCACCACCAACTACGCCATCTCTTACTTGCACTATGCGCCGTCCATGGCCATCCTCTTTGGTAACGACTCCAAAATGGCTCTGACCTACCCCAACAAGACCTATGCCGGGCGGATGACGCACTTTGATGGCACCACCAAGTTCAACTGCACCGATTGCCACAATGTCCACACCGGCAAGGACGTCATGTATGACAGCACCTCTTGCAACACTTGCCATAATGCCGGCTCCGCGAATCTGAGCAAAGATGCTCTGGCTCACCGGACCGAGCTCTTCAGTATTCAACTGCTTGACACCATCATGGCGGCAATGGTTGCAGCCGATGGCCAGGTTGGTCTTAATGCTACCTGCCAGACCAAGATCACGGCATTGAAGGGCACTTACCCAAATGTCAACTTCGCCACCGCGAATGAAGAGCTGATGTCTTACATTGCGGAGCGTCAGGCCTACTTCCCGAGTCGCGCCATTGCACACGCTGTCGCTACCTGGAAGATCTTCACCTACGAAGATGGTCCCGAGCATGGCCTGACTCATGGCCATGGCGGCTCCTGGGCGCACAACAGCAAATTCGCCCGTCAGCTCATGTATGACGCTATTGAATCTCTTAATCCTGCCGCTGTGGCCGGGTTAACCCGTCCCTAACAGTGACGGCAGTGTAATGCCCTCGACCGGGCCCTTCGGGGCCCGGTTTTTTTTCAGGCAGGTCCCGGACGACACCTGTTTCGCTGCCGCGTGGCATCACAACAAACGAACCCACCGTGTGATCCTGCCCGACAAATACTTCAACTATAAAAAACACGAGAAGTGTGCTATATTTCAGACTATTTTTGCAGTAAGATCAGGGTGGGTCATGTGCCACCGTTTTTAGGGCCGCTTGATTTTGAATGCCCGGAGAAGGCGGTAAAACGAGGTGAAAAATATGTCCGAATTACAAAAGCACCCCGACGGCCCATGGTGGCGCAGTAATCTTCTGGCGTTGGTCTGTATTCTCGTCTTCGGCGCGATCCTTTATGGTCACACGCTCAATGCCCCCTGGTATCTGGATGACGAGAGGGCCATTCTCGAAAACACGACCATTCACCATTTGGATCAGGCCCTTGTAGACCTCCTTTCCATGCGCGGTCTCGCCAACCTGACCTTCGCCCTCAACTACCGTTTCGGCGGCACCGAGGTCAGCGGCTATCACCTGGTCAACATCGCCATCCACCTGCTGAGCTCCTGTTTGGTCTTTTTTATTCTCAAGCGGGTATTTACCGGTCGTCCCCTCCTCGTCCTCGGCGGTGCCCTGCTCTTTGTCGCCCATCCCTTGCAGACCCAGGCCGTCACTTACATCGTTCAGCGCATGACCAGTCTCGCTGCTCTCTTCTTTTTTCTCGCTCTCTTCCTTTATATCCGCGCACGGGAGACGCAGGAGAGCGCGACCGGAACAGCCCCGACCCGTTCGTGGCTGTTCTATGGAGGGGCTCTCTTTTGCGGCGCGCTGGCGGTGTATACCAAGCAGAACGCTGCGGTGCTGCCGCTCGCACTTATCCTCTTCGACCGCTATTTTCTTCCGCAAGGGGATAAGAAACCGTGGGCGCGACTCCTGCTGTATGTCGTCCCTTTCTTCCTGGTTCCGTTCTGGCTCGGTGTGCAGAGTTTGCTGATGCCGATGCTCTCGCCGGAAGGTCTCGGCAATATCGGCGGCCTCCCGGACCTGATCCATCTCCGTCACAACTCGCCGCTCAACTACCTGGTGACACAGTTCACGGTCATCTGGATCTATCTTCGCCTCCTTATCTTCCCTTACGGCCTGACTCTTGACTATGACCTGCCGATCGTTGCCAATCTCTGGCACTGGCCCGGCATGGTCGGACTGCTGGGGATCGTCGGCCTGCTGACGGCAGCGACTCTGCTCCGCAAGCGGCAACCGGTTCTCTCTGCCGGGATCTTCTGGTTCTTTCTGACCTTGGCGATCGAATCGTCTATCATCCCCCTTGACCCGGTTTTTGAGCATCGCCTTTATCTGCCGATGTTCGGTTTTGTTTTGGTGGTGATGGGGTGTCTGGCACTTCTTCCGCGTCGTTTCACGATTCCTGCCGTTGTCCTGATCACCGGAGTGGTGGCAGTATTGACCTGGCAGCGCAACGCTCTGTGGAATGATCCGGTCGCCTTCCTGGAAGACAATCTTCGCAGTGCCCCGCGCAGCGAGCGGGTGCGCCTCGATTTAGGCAATCTCTACCTTAAAGCTAAACGGGTCGACGAGGCGCAGAGAGTGTACGAAGAGGCCCTGGCTATCAATCCCGGCTATGTGCTGATTCACATCAATCTCGCCCGGGCATATGTGGCGCAGAAGGAATATCAGAAGGCGGCAGCCATCCTCGAGGAAGGAATACGCCGCGATCCATCTCACTTCAAGCTCTACAACAACCTGGGAGTCGTCTACAATATGCTCGGCAACTTCCCTTCTGCCGTCGCTACGTTGCAGCGGGCAACTCACATTGAGTCCGGGAATGCCACGGTCTATTTCAACCTTGGCATCGCCTATGACCGCCTCGGTCGCCTCGACGAAGCGATCGCCAATTTCCGGCGCTCGACCGCGCTTGGAAACAGCGATCCGGCCACCCATTTCAATCTGGGACTGGCGCTCCACAAAAAAGGGGAACGGCAATCGGCTCTGCAGGAGTTTCTGGTCGCGTCCCGACTAAATCCGAGCCACGCCGGCAGCCTTTTTAATGCAGGAATGGTCTACATTGAACTCGGCAACCAGATGGCAGCGCGTGATGTGGCGGCGCAGTTGCAAACGCTCAATCCCGGGATGGCCAGGCAACTGGAAAGTCGCATCAACTAGGGCGACTTATATGGAGCAATTTGTGAAGCGTCACGACAGGAAGTGATGAAACAATTCTGGATCAGATATCTGCCCGCCGCCCTGAGAAAAAAAATTGACGGACGAGCTTATCTGCAAAATGTCGTCAGCAATACCGGCTGGCAGTTCGCAGACAACCTCTTGCGCATGGGCGTCGGTCTGATCGTCGGTATCTGGCTGGCGCGCTACCTTGGGCCGGACCAGTTCGGTCTGCTCAGTTACGCTTTGGCCTTTGTCGCTCTGTTTTCAGCTTTTGGCTCCCTTGGTCTTGACGATATCATTGTCCGCGACATTGTCCGCGACCCGGCCTGCAAGAACGAGATCCTCGGTTCTGCTTTCCTCCTGCGGGTCCTCGGCGGGGCAGTCACCTTCCTGTCGGCGACGGGGTCAATCTTTATTCTTCGTCCGGCTGACGGTTTGAGTTTCTGGCTGGTGGCGATCATTGCCGCCGGGGCAATTTTTCAGGCTTTCAACGTCATCGAGTTCTGGTTTCATTCGCAGGTCCAGGCCCGGTATGTGGTCTTTGCCAGGAATGGCGCATTTCTCTTCTGTTCCCTCGTCAAAATCGTCCTTATCCTGGCCGCTGCGCCCCTGCTCACCTTTGCCTGGGTAGCGTTGCTGGAGGTGGTTGTTGGCGCCGCGGGCTTGATAGTTGCTTACAATTCCGGGACAAGTCCCCTCCGGGACTGGCACGGCAATCTGAAAAAGGCGGGGGAGCTTCTAAAAGACAGCTGGCCGCTGATGCTCTCGGGCATGGTTGTCATGGTCTATTTGCGGATCGATCAGGTCATGCTCGGGGAAATGACGGGGAATAAAGAGGTCGGCATCTATTCCGTGGCAGTACGTTTGGCGGAGGTCTGGTATTTTATTCCGTCGGCAATCTACTGGTCGGTTTTCCCCAGCATTGTCGAAGCAAAGGCAGTCAGCGATGAGCTTTTTTACGCGCGACTGCAGAAACTTTACAATCTGATGGCACTGTCATCCTATGCGATCGCTGTACCGGTGACGTTGTTGGCGCAGTGGCTGGTGCCGACCCTGTTCGGCGAAGCCTACGGCCGGGGCGGACTGATGTTGGCGGTGCTGGTCTGGTCGAACATCTTTACCAGTTTAGAGATGGCCAGAAGCTCTTTTTTGACTGCAATGAACTGGACCAGATTGTATCTCTTGACGGTCGTTCTCGGCTGCCTGTTGAATATCCTCCTTAACTGGTACCTGATTCCCAGATACGGCGGTATGGGAGCGGTGATTGCCTCGGTCATCGCTTACTGGTTCGCAGCACACGGCTCGTGTTTCCTCTTCAAACCGCTGCGAAAAACGGGCGGCATGTTGACCAGAGCGCTGCTTTATCCAAAGATTTGGTAGATTTCGGAAAAGATTAAATTGAGCTAGATGACAAAGGAATCGGTGAGCGAAATGAGTTCAGTGCAGACGGCGTTCAGCCTTTATGCAGGCGGTCTTCTGACCGGGGATGTCGCACGGCCCAGTGAAATCGACGAACAGGATTGGCCGCTTGTCCTCCGACTGGCGAGTAAACTTTTTCTTGAGCCGACCCGGACCAGTCGCGATCTGGCCAAGGAGTTCGCATTGTCACGCCCGGAGCTGGTCCGTCTGTACCGGGTCATCAGAAATATCCGGGAGATTCAGGATGCCTGGACCTTCGACTCGCCGCTGCGCCGACGTGTCAGCTTTCTGCGCAGGGAGCTGCAGCCGGAGAATCTCCCTTCCCTCCAATCGATGTTCAACGGCGAGGTGTGCCTGCCCAATCACATTGAGTTTCATCCGGCGCTGATGTGTAATCTGCGTTGCCGGGCCTGTCCCAATATCCAGTCCGACAGCAAGGGGGACTGGCAGTTTCTGGGATATCCCAAGCTCGGTGTGCCCTTGCAGCCCAACCAACTGAATCTGATTGCTGACCTTTTTCTGGAAATGGGCATCAACGACTACAGCTTCGGCGGTGGTGGCGAGCCGTCGCTCTCTGATCTCACCTTAGAAGGCATCGCCCACTTGCACCGCAGTAGCAAGGCGGAAATATCCCTCTATACCAACGGGATTTTCCCGGCCTCCTGGGGTGAGGCGGAATTCCGGACTCTGGTGTCAGGCCTGCACAAGATGCGCTTCAGCATCGATGCGGCAAACGCCCAGGAATGGTCAAGCTACAAGGGCCGGCCAACAGAATTTTTTGAACTCCTCTGGAAAAACATTCAGGCGGTAGTGCAGGCCAAGCGAAAAGAAGCGAGTTCAACGAGAATCGGTGCCAGCTGCCTGGTGTCTGATTTGACCTGCAATGACGTCGAGGTCTTTCTGTTGCGGGCTATGAATACCGGGCTCGATTTCTGTGATATCAAGGCGGTGGAAACCTGTTTCGGCGAGAAGACCGAATATAAAGCCAAAAGCCGGAAGATCAGGGAAGTGCTCGGCGAACTTATCAGCAAGGTTCGCGCTGGCATCTACGCACCGATGGATGTCGTCGTGGATGACAGTCTGTTACGTGACGAAGGGGATCCGACGACTGCCGACGCTGCCCCCAGCCGCTGCTGGATCGCGGTTCGCGGACGCATGCTGACAGTGGGACCGTACGGTGAGCTGTATCCTTGCTCGGACGCGGCGAATCCGGGGGCGGTGGAACGCTGTAATAACAAGTTGATCGGCCAACTCACGGATTTTTCCAGCCTTGACGCTCTGCGCGCGGAATTCACTGCGATCTGGTCGGACAGCCTGTCGCGACGACAGTTGATGTCACGGAACAACTGTTCCTACTGTGTCCCTTCGCATAACAACTACAATACCGCAGTCGACAAACTCTACCAGGACTGGCAGTTCGGCATCATGCCCGAAGACCAGCCATTTGCCGGTGAACCCGACCATTACCATAGGTCTCACGGATCATGAAGACCCCGTGTCCTACCACTCCATGGTTAGGCACGTTCACTGTTATGACTTGAACCCTGTACGTAAGGCTTTGAACATACAATGAAAATTCTCTTGATTGGAATTTATGATGCCAACACTGTCAGTCTGGCGCCGCAAATCTTGGCCGGACGGGCAAAAGAGTCCCCGGTCGCGGCGGATCATGATATCCAGACGTGCGAGTTCTCCATTTTTTCCGATTCCGTCGAATCAATCACCGCCTGCATACAGGACCAGCAGCCGGACGTTGTCGGTTTCAGCTGCTATATCTGGAACTACAGCCTGATCAAAAAAATCACACCACACCTCGATTGCACGATTCTCCTTGGCGGGCCGCAAGTCACCGGCATCGAAAAACAGATCCTGCAATCCAACCCCGAAGTCGATATCATCGTGACCGGCGAGGGGGAGCAGACCTTCCTGGAGTTGCTTGAATATTTTTCCGGTAAAAAGTCCCTGCAAGAAATCCCCGGGATTACGACGAAAGATCTGCAAAATCCACAACACAAGCCGGCCGACCTAAACGCTATCCCGCCTCTGTTCGCCGGGATCTTCGAGCAATATCCCGATATCACCTGGGTCAGCTTCGAGACCTCTCGCGGCTGCCCCATGGGGTGCGGCTATTGTACCTGGGGCTATAACCGTGAAATGCGCTATTTCCCCCTCGATTACGTTTTATCCGAACTGGAAATCATCCTTCGCAATCCGCAAATACGGGAGATCTATCTGTGCGACTCATCGTTGCTCCTCAACAAGCGACGTGCCATGACAATACTGGATCATATTATTCATTCGGGGTCAGACAAAACCATCCGTTATGAGTTTTCCCCGGAACAACTGGACGACGAAATCATTGAACGGATGTTGCAGCTCCCTGCCAGCGAATTCAACTTCGGTATCCAGACCATCAACCCGCCGGCCCTTGCCAGTATCGGCAGGCCTTTCGACAGAAAGCGCTTTGAAGGGAATTTTCAAAAATTCATTCAGGCTTTCCCTGCCGCGCAGATCACGGTCGATCTCATTTACGGATTGCCGGACGATGATATCGAGGGTTATTTGAATTCGCTGGATTACGTCATGACCCTGCCCAGCGTTACCCGCATTTTGACCAATCCACTGATTGTTCTGCCCGGCTCGCGTTTTTTTCGTGACCGGGAGAAATACGGAATTATTCTCGCCGAGGACGATTCGTTTCTGCTCAGGGAAAATAGCACCTTCACTCAAGCCCGGATGCTAGATGCCCGCCGCTACTCTTTTTATGTCAACCTTCTATTTCTAAACTCCGCTCTGAAAAACGCCCTCCTCAAATTTGCCGAGGAGACGCAAACCAGGCCGGTAGAGCGGATGATCGACTTTTTTGGAACGCTCTCTTTTACGCTGGTACAAGGCGACTATCCCTACACCATTCCTTCCGTGAAGGAAGATTTTGAACATCGTAATCGCGTTTTCGGTACGGTCCTCAACCGTTTTCCCGACATTATCGATGCATTTCAGGCATATTCCCACCACCGTTACGATTTCATGCTGCGTTCTTACCCGCAGTTTTTCACGGGTCAATACCATAAATACATAAAGTACGCGGCGGCAACCGGGGAGAAGTAAACCAGGATCTGTACGCCAAAGCGTTGTCTCAATTCGAATATGAGGTCCACCCATGATTCCCGTTAACGAACCACTTCTCAACGGTAACGAAAAACAGTACCTCGCCGAGTGTATCGACACCGGCTGGATCTCTTCCGAGGGCCCCTTCGTCGGGCGGTTCGAGGAGCAAATGGCGGACGTTGCCGGGCGCCGGCACGGCGTTGCCGTCTGCAACGGCACGGCGGCGCTGGAAGTTGCTGTCGCTGCCCTCGACCTGCAGCCGGGGGACGAGGTCATCATGCCGACCTTCACCATCATCTCCTGTGCGGCGGCAGTGGTGCGCCGGGGATGTGTGCCGGTTTTGGTCGACAGCGACCCGGTCACCTGGAACATGAATGTTGCGCAGATCGAAGAACGCATCACCACCCGCACCAAGGCGATCATGGTGGTTCATATCTACGGGCTGCCGGTCGACATGGACCCGGTCCTTGCGCTTGCCAAAAAATATGAATTGAAGATCATTGAGGATGCGGCACAGATGCATGGCCAGACCTACCGGGGTCGTCCCTGCGGCAGCTTCGGCGATCTCAGCGCCTTCAGCTTTTACCCGAACAAGCACATCACCACCGGCGAGGGGGGGATGGTGCTGACGGACGACGATGCCCTGGCGGAAAGCTGCCGGTCGCTGCGCAACCTCTGCTTCCAACCTAAGAAACGCTTCGTCCATGAGGAACTTGGTTACAACTTCCGCATGACCAACCTGCAGGCCGCTCTCGGCGTCGCCCAACTGGAGCGCCTGAAGGAGATTATTGCCCGCAAGCGGCGCATGGGGCAGTTTTATACGGAAAAACTGTTGAGGGTTGATGGGTTAGAGTTGATGCTGGCCCGGACCCATTATGCCGAGAACATCTACTGGGTCTACGGTGTGGTGCTGAAGGACGAGGTGCCATTTGATGCAGAAGAGGCGATGCGCCGACTGGGGCAGAAAGGGATCGGCACGCGACCTTTCTTCTGGCCGATGCACGAGCAGCCGGTCTTCCGGAAGATGGGACTGTTCGCGGGAGAAGGTTACCCGGTGGCGGAGCGACTGGCCCGAAGAGGGTTTTATATTCCGAGCGGCATGGCCTTGACGGATGCGCAGATGAATGAAGTGGCTGGGGCGATGGCCAGACTGATGAAAGATGAGGTGTAAAGATGAATGTCTTTGGCGCTTACTCGCGTTATTACAACCTGTTCTACAAGGACAAGGACTATGCCGGTGAGGCGGCGTATGTCCATGAACTGATTCAAAAGCACCGCCCTGGCGCCAAAAGCGTGCTCGATCTGGGTTGCGGCACGGGAAAGCATGCCTTCCTGCTGGCGAAGAGGGGCCTTGAGGTGGCGGGGGTTGATCGGTCGGCGGAAATGCTCGCGGTCGCCAACTCTCAACACACAACCCTCAACCCTCAACAGGCCTCTCTCTCTTTTCATCAGGGGGATATAAGATCCATCCGCCTCGATCGCACCTTCGACACGGTGGTCTCTCTTTTCCACGTTATGAGCTATCAGACCAGCAACGACGATTTGAAGGGAGCCTTTGCAACGGCTCGCGAGCATCTCGAACCCGGTGGAGTCTTTATCTTCGACTGCTGGTATGGACCGGCGGTGCTGACCGACCGGCCCGTGGTCAGGGTCAAGCGCGTGGAAGATGAAGAAATTGCCGTAACGCGTATTGTTGAACCGGTCATGTTTGTTAATGACAATCTGGTGGAGACGAATTACCAGGTGCTCGTCAGGGATAAATCGACTGGTGCGGTGGAGGAATTGTACGAAACCCATCGCATGCGCTACTTGTTTCGACCGGAAATCGAGTTGCTCTTGCAGGAGTCAGGAATGACCATAATCGAAACCTCGGAATGGATGTCGGGCCGGCAGCCAGGTTTTGATACGTGGGGTGTCTGTTTTGCGGTGAGAAAATCATAAGTTGAGGTAACCGCCAGTGTTTAGCGCGCAACCAAAAAAACTTTTCAGGGTGATTCGATGAAAAAAATTGGTCTCTTTTTGGAAACAGAGCCTCATTTTGGCGGGACATTCCAGTACAACCAGAGCATGCTCGATGCGGTGGCCGCCTTGCCTCGCGATCAGTTCTCCGTGGTTGTCGGGTTTACGTCGGAAAAGTGGCGGGGCTATCTCACGCACTATGAAAATTTAAAGGCGGTTCAAATCCCGCGTGGATTTTGGGGGCGGATTTTCGGTCTTGCCTGGTTGCTGCTGCGGGTGCCGATGGGACCCTGGCGCAAGCTCTGCCCCTTATTTCATCCCATGGCTAAAGCTCTCTTGCGGGAGAACTGCGATCTCTGGATCTTTCCTTCCCAAGATATTCGTAGTTTTCAATTTCCAGTTCCGGCGCTTGTCAGTATCCTCGACCTGGTGCATCGTTACGACGGCAAGCAGTTTCCGGAGTCCGCGTCTACTTGGCAACTGCTGAACCGTGAACCAGGTTACGCCAACATGTGCAAGTGGGCCAAGGGGGTGCTAGTCGTTTCAGAAATCGACAAGCAGCAGGTCCTGGAATCGTATCACCCGCAAGAAGAGCGGGTTCATGTTCTTCCCATGGTGCCGCCGCGTTACATGTATACGCAGGAGGTTCCCGAGGACTTCAACACCAGGTACCCGCTTCCCCCGAAGTATCTCTTCTATCCGGCCCAGTTCTGGGAACACAAAAACCATAAGAACCTGGTCAGGGCCATTGCCGCCCTGAAAACGGAGCTTCCCGATCTCAGACTGGTGCTGGCCGGTTCAAAGAAAAATGCCTGGGATTCGGTTATGGCTCTGATTGAGGAGCTTGGCGTCACTGAGAACATCGTCATCCTTGGCTACGTTCCCGATGAGTACATGCCCGAGTTGTATCGCCGGGCGCGAGCTCTCATCTATGCTACCTATTTCGGCCCGTGCAATATCCCGCCGCTGGAGGCACTTGTCGTCGGCTGTCCGATGGCTATTTCCGAGGTGTCGTGCATGCCTGACCGGGTGGGCGACGCCACACTCACTTTCGACGCCGATTCCGTGGAGCAAATCATGGAGTGCATGCGACGCCTGTGGACCGATGACGGGTTATGCGCGGAGATGTCCGAGAAAGGGAAGGCGAAAGCGGCAATTTGGGATCAGGAGGCCTTTAATAAGGAGCTTAAACAGATCGTCGAAGAGATAGCATGAAAAAATCCGGGCATGCCTCACAAAGAAATTTTATGATCGATATCTTGTTGGCAACATATAACGGCGGAGCTTGGCTGGATGAGCAGATCGACAGCCTGCTGGCCCAGGATTTTCTTGATTGGCGATTGCTGGTCCGGGATGATGGATCAACTGATAACACGGTTGCCATTCTCAAGGCTTGGCAGTCACGCCTCGGTGACCAGCTCATAATCCTTGCCGATGACGGGAAAAATCTCGGTCCCGGCGGGAATTTCGCCAGACTGCTGGAAGCGAGTACGGCCGACTATATCATGTTCTGCGATCAGGACGATGTCTGGTTGCCGGGGAAAGTAAGTCTGACTCTGGCAAAGATGCATGAGTTGGAAGAAATCCATGGTGCAGAGACATCTTTGCTTGTGCATACCGACGTGCGGGTCGTTGATGAAAGCCTGAATGTTGTGGCGGATTCAGGTGATCGTTATCGGCGAATCGATCCGGAAAAAGGGAATGCTTTTAGCCGCCTGCTGTTACAGAATATCTCTACCGGCTGTACGGTTATGTTGAACAGGACGTTACGCGATCTGGCTCTGCCGATACCCGGTGCCGCCTTCATGCACGATCACTGGCTGAGTTTGGTTGCGTCATGTTTTGGGGACATTGCCTACCTGCCGACGCCAACGCTGTTGTATAGACAGCATGTCAAAAACAAGGTGGGTGCTCAGGTGTGGAACTTGGCTCACGTTGTGCGGTTGTTATTTCGGCTGCCAACCATTCGTCAGATGATGGTGGGCAACAGAATGCAGGCGAGCGCTTTTTACGAGTGCTACCATGCGATCCTGCAGGACAGAGACAGGGAATTGCTGGAAGCGTTCATCCACATGCCGGAGCATGGTTTGCTACAGAAGCGTCGCAACATCTTCAAATATGGCTTTTTCTATGCCGGGGCGATTAGAAATATTGGCTGGCTGGTGCTGTGCTGAACAAGATTTCCATCATCATCGTCAACTGGAATGGCCTCGTTCACCTGCCCGTCTGCCTCGACAGCCTCGCCGCTCAGACATTTCGTGACTTCGAGGTCATCCTGGTGGACAACGGCTCCGCTGACGGCTCGGTCGCCTTGGTGCAGCAAGGCTATCCCTGGGTGCGGTTGGTGCCTCTAAAGGAAAACACCGGTTTTGCCACCGGGAACAATGTTGGATTTGAACACGCTCGCGGCGAATACATCGTCGCTCTGAATAACGACACTCGCGTCGAGCCGGACTGGCTGGAAATTCTGGTCAGGGTTGCCGACTCCCATCCACAGGCCGGCATGGTCGGTTGCCGGATCTGTTCGTTCACTGATCCTGATATCATCGATTCGCTGGGCATTGGCATCTGTCGGGACGGGATGGCACGAGGGCGGTTTCGCAATCGACTATGGTCGTCGCTCCGTATGAATGCAGTCGAGGAAATTCTCCTCCCTAGTGCTTGTGCGGCCCTTTACAGACGCTCTATGATCGCTGAAACCGGCTTTTTCGACGATGATTTCTTTGCCTATGCCGAGGATACCGACCTCGGGTTGCGGGGGAGACTGGCCGGTTGGGACGCCGTGCTTGCCACTCGGGCCGTTGCCTATCACAAATATTCACAGACCGGCGGCGGGTTCTCTCCCTTCAAGGTGCACCTTGTCGAGAGGAACCACTACTGGGTGGCTCTGAAGGCCTTCCCCCTGAGGCACCTCATGACGCTTCCAATCTGCACTGCGGCTCGCTATTATGAACAACTTCGTGGTGTTGTGAGGGGGAAAGGTAGCGGAGGTGAGTTTCTGGCGAGCGGTGCGCGTGGGCAAATCATCAAAGCGCTTTTGCGAGGGATTAGTGACGCCATCTGCGGTGTTCCCCGCATGATGGGGAAACGTCGGCGGATCATGCGCACACGAAAAATTTCCATGCGCGAAATGGCAAAATTATTGCGTCAGCACCGCCTTACTTTTCGGGAGCTAATCGAAAATGACTGAGTTCACCCCTTTCGGGTCGTGGCGGCTATTTTCTCTTCTGTGCCGGGGAGGCTGGAAATAATGTCGAATTTATTCGTTTTTGACCGGATCCAGATCTTTTCTCTTATTTTCAGCTTGTTCATATTTGCCTTCATCTTCAGTTTGGTGAAGAACCGGCGGATCCGTGAGGAGTACTCCATCCTCTGGTTCGCTATGAGTTTCTTTTTCCTTTATCTTTCCCTCGACCGCTTCGGCATCGATCGCCTCGGTTCTCTGTTCGGCATCGCCTATCCCCCCAGCGTCCTTACCCTGATGACCACCGGCTTTACTTTTCTTCTCCTGATCCATCTGACCGTGGTCCTGACGAAACTCTCGGAACAGAACAAGGAGTTGATTCAGGAGATGGGGTTGTGGCGATGTTTGCCGGAAGAAAAGAGGGCCGAAATTCTGGTGATTGTGCCGGCCTATAACGAGGAGGAGAATATTTCCCGGGTGATCGACGACCTGGGAAGGCTGCAGGCTGTTGTTGATATTCTGGTTATCAACGACGGGTCAGTGGATAATACCTCTCGCGCAGCCCGTTCCGGTGGCCGGGCGAAAGTGGTCGATCTGCCGAAGAATCTCGGCATCGGCGGCGCCGTCCAGACGGGCTTCAAGTACGCTGCCCGCAACGACTACCAGATTGCCATCCAGTTCGACGGGGACGGCCAGCACCTGGCGGATGAAATTCCCAAACTGCTTCGAGTCCTTCAGGAGCAGGGCGTCAATATGGTCATCGGTTCCCGGTTTTTGGAAGAGCAGAGCGGCTACCGGTCGACCTTTATGCGGCGGATCGGGATCCGTCTCTTCCAGGCGGTCAATTCATTATTGATCGGCCAAATGGTGACGGATAATACTTCAGGATTCCGGGCTTACGATCGCCGGGCAATTGAGTTTCTCGCGCAAAACTACCCGGTCGATTATCCGGAACCGGAGGCGGTCATTCTCCTTGGTCGTAACGGCTTTTCGATGGCGGAAACCTTTACCCGGATGAATGAGCGGCAGGCCGGAACGTCCTCAATTGCCGGGTTCGGCAGCGCTTACTACATGGTCAAGGTCCTTCTGGCAATTTTGATGACGGCACTGCGCAAGCCGGTTGTCCAGAGAAGTGGAGGCAGGTAGGGATGGGCTTGAGTCGCAAAGGGAGCAAGGCAAAACGTCATAAACAGGAGTTGTTACGAAAACGTAACGATTTGCTGACAAATGATTGAGAAAACCTCCTCGTTTTTCTGGAAACTAAGGGGGGAGTCGGTTCGTTCCACGGAAAAAGTGGAGCAAACTGACTCCCCCCTTAGTTATTTTATTTTAAGCCTTCAGGGACGGGGACGGTTCACGCTTCACCGCTCCCGCGGTACTGCTTGCTGCGAGGCGAGATCGAGCAGGCCGGCATAATCAGGATTCCCCGGGTCGAGGCGCAGGGCAATTCGGAAATGGTCGGCGGCCAGGGCCGGTTTCCCTTGAGCCAGGTAGACGGTGCCGAGATTGACATGGGTCAGGGCATTCTCTGGGTTGCGGCGCAGGCTGGCCTGATACTGCTCAATGGCTTGTTCGAGGCGCCCCTGCTTCTGCAGGATCACCCCGAGGTTATTGTAGATTTGGGCATTGTCGGGATTGAGGAGCAGCGCCTGGTGGTAGGCCGCAACCGCCAACTCGAGCTTGCCGGCCGCGTCGTAGGCAACCGCGAGATTCATCCTCGCTTCGGCGTGGCCGGGATCGAGGCGGACGGCGGTTTGATATTCGCTGATCGCGTCTTCCACCAACCCCTGGCTGAAGAGAGCGGTGCCGAGATTGAAGCGGGCGGGAAAGTAGACGGGATTATCCCGTGCCGCCAGCCGGTACTGTTGTGCCGCTTCCTCGCTTTGACCTAATTTCTCCAGAGCGATGCCGAGGTTGGTGCGGGCAAGGGCGTATTTCGGCTGCAGCTGCAGGGCGATATGGAACTCGGCAATCGCCTGTTCTGTCAAGCCTTTACGATCAAAAGCCGCCCCGAGATTGTTGTGGGCCTCGACGTTGTCAGGATCGAGTTGCAGGGCGCGGTTGATGGAGCTAATGGCCGGCTCCGTCTGTCCTGCGCTCAGCAGCGCTTTGCCGAGGTTGTAATGGGGGCGGGGTTTGTTTGGTGATTTCTCCACGGTATCCTGCCAGAGCGCGACCTCATCTCTCCAGACCTGGTTGCGCTGCCAGCTGGCCGTGGCAAGAAGCAGAATCAGCACCGTCACGATTGACCAGAAGGTCTTTGGCGAAAGTTTCCGACCCAGCAGGGTCGCTGTCGTCGCCAAGGCCAGAAACGCGCCGCAGGAGGGGAGGTAAATGCGATGTTCGAAGATGATATCGCGAATCGGGATAAGACTCGATTCGACGGCCAGGGTGAGGAAGAACCAGAAGATGCCGAAGGCGACAAGTCGTGACTCGTGACGCGTGACGCGTGACTGGCTAAACCGGAAGCCATACAGATAGATGGCCAGCAGAAAAAGGGCTGCCAACAACAGAAACGAAAAAAAGACCGGCGGGGTGAAAAACGTGTGGTAGACGGTATAATCGTAATCAAGGTTCTGCTCGACGGGGAGAAAGAGCAGCCGGAGGTAGGTGGTAATGACTGTAAACTGGGTCAGGAGATAATCGAAGCGGGGGATGTGCGCGGTTTCCCGGGTGATGCGGTCGACATCGGCGAGCAGTTCTGCCAAAGGTTTATTGCTGCCGAGCAGGCTCAGGGGGACAATGGCGAGGGTCAGCAGCACCGGTATGCCGGCCAGCAATTTGGTCTTCAGGCTGGATGTGAAGAAGCTGAACTCGAAGAGAAGAATAGTCAGCGGCAGGGTGAAGGCCATCTCTTTGGTCTTCATCGCCAGAACCGCTGCCAGCAGGGAACCGGTAAAGAGCAGCAATGTCAAGAGCCGGGAAGCGGGAAGCGGGGATCGGGAATCGTCGACGCAGCGCAGGCGGCCGGCAATGTAAAGAACAAAGGACAACAGAAAAAAGAGAGTCGTCAACGATGTGAATCTTTGGACAATATAAGTGACGGCCTGAGTTTGCAGCGGATGGGCGACAAAGAGGAGCGCCGCCAGCAGGGCAATGCCGGTCGCGCGCGCGGCCAGGGTGCTTTGCCGCAGGTGGGGGGTACGAAACATCTGGCGGCAAAGGGTGTAAACCAGCAAGGCATTGACGAGGTGAATAACGAAATTGACGAGATGGTAGCCAAAGACATTGAGTCCGCCCCAGTGGTAGTTCAGGGCAAAGGAGAAGTAGCCGACGACCCGGCGCGGATTGTATCGGTAACCTTTGTTGTCGCCGAGAAAGTTGCCGAGATCCTTGATGATCGCATTGTCGACAATCGATGATTGGTCATCAAAAACAAAGGGGACATTGAAGGTGTTCCAGTAAGCATAAAGACCGACGACCAGGATGAGCAGCGCCGGCAGCAAAGGATGCTGCCAGGGGAGGCCGTGGAGAAAACCTTTGTTTGCCTCCTGCAAGGGAAAGGATGGTGACCCCCCGACGGGATTTCGGCTTTTTTTCCTGGCGTCGGCAGACGGTTTCATCGGCGTTCTCTCTCTGCTCTTGATTTTTCGGTTTGAAGGTTGCATGTGAAGAAACGGACACGTCGCGACCCCGGCCCTTGTTCGCGGCCGGATGATAGCACGAGTCGGTCGCTCCTTGAACAGGATGGTTTATTCTTCCTGGATTTTGTAAATTCAGTGTTGCCCTAAAGTTGACTTTTCTGGTTATTTTCCGTTATATTTATACTTGAGTTTTTTGCTAATTTCAAACGCTAAGAAGGCTATTCCGGCCATCATTCAACACTTTTCAAAGGATGAAAAAATCATGATTGCTTACAAGACATGGTTGTATCCGATTGTGCTTCTGACGGCACTTACTCTCAGCGCCTGCGGTGGTGGTGGCGGCAGCAGTGCCCCTGGCGGCGACGAAACGCCCCCGGTTTTCTCCTCCATTAATCCTGGTTACGAGGAGGAAGGGGTCAGTATCAATGCCAGCGTCACTGTGACTTTCAGTGAAAATCTCGACTGTACGGCACCTTATACGGTTGTTCTCACGCAAAATGGAAATTCGGTCGATGGGGAGCGGTCCTGTGACGGTTCGAGTATCACCTTTAAGCCGACTTCAGTGCTGGATCCGGGCACCCTCTATTCCATCACCGTTGCGGATGTTGCCGATGCCGCCGGTAATACTCTGGTGACACCTGTGGTCAGCAGTTTTACCTGTGCCGCCATCGATTCTGACCCTCCAACAGTAAAATCCACTGTTCCTGCCAATGATGCCAGCTTTGTGAATCCTCAGTTGGCAATCAGCGCCGTCTTCAATGAATCTCTTTCGTCTTCGACCATCAATGCTACCACCTTTAAAATCACCGGCCCTTCCGGGGGGAATGTCGCCGGGACGACCAGTTACGTAGATGCCACAAAAAAGGCCACTTTCACGCCGTCCAATGCCCTAATGGCGGGTAGCTATACGGCTACCCTGTCCACAGGCATCACCGATTTAGACGGGAATGCACTTCCGGCTTACTCCTGGAGCTTTACAGTTTCAACCGCGCCAATCTTGACCGCGCCGCCGTCTTTTTCCGCAAATTTTGTGGAAACAGCTTCTCCGCTTGGCCTGAAATTATATGTAACCCCTAATGCCTCTAAGATAAAAGTTTGTATGCTCCCAGTGCCCGCAGGGGCTACCCCACTAGTTATTAAAAAAGCGGCTGTGACGGTGGAACTGAATGCCTGTAGCGAGGTCACAACAAATAGCACTGGTGCTACAACTATTGATGTGAACGTCAATACGGCCGGTTTCCAAGGTGTTTTTTATCCGACCGTCGAGATGTGGAATTCTGGTTCTGTATCGGAATCTCCGGACACTTTCTATTCCTATCTTCCCCAGACTTCGCCGGTTTTTTATACTATAGGTGTAGGTTCTGGTGCAGTGGCTTCTACAGTACCTGTGCCTGTTGTGGTGGTGGGATCAGCACCTGATCTACAGATCAAGGTTACCAGTGTCACCCTTAATGGTACTGATCTGAGGATCGATTATGAGGTCAAAAATATCGGTACTGCTGTGTCAGGGGCTGCGAATATCGATTTCTTCCGCGATAGTGCTGCCGCACCGGTCGTGGGGCAGAACGGCGTCCGAACCACTGTGCCGGCCTTGGCCGTCAACTTGACTGAAAGTCAGTTTGTTGTCGTCCCGTTCGTGTCAGCCGTGCCCTCTGTTGTCTACGCGCTGGTTGACAGTTCAGGTGTTGTTATTGAGAGTGATGAAAGCAATAACGTCGCGACCTGGGTGAATCCGGAGGATCCGCAGAAAATTCCTTTCGTCAGCAGTAACGTGCCCCTGGCCATCCCCACTTTCGGCCCGGTCTCTTCCTCCCTGCAGGTCACGAGCGCTATCAACTCGCTACGCTATGTTGCCGTCAAGCTCGACATCACTCATCCCGTTGATCAAGAACTGACCCTCACCCTGATTTCGCCGGTCGGTACCGCCGTCATCCTCAGTAACAAGCGGGGTGGCACCGGTGATAATTACAGCGGCACACTATTCCATGACGGGGCTGCTATTGCCATTGCCGCTGGAACTCCCCCCTTCAATGGGGCGTTCTCTCCCGATATTCCTCTGGCTGCTCTGAACGGAGAGAACCCGAACGGTCTTTGGACACTGAAGGTTAATGATGACACAGAAGGTGATGGCGGAGTCCTGAACAGCTGGAGTCTGCGACTCTGGTAAATTCGTCAGGCGGGGCTTGATCAAGCTCCTTGCTTGCACTGCGCAACGGGGCAGGTGGCAACAACTGCCGCCTGCCCCGCTTTTTACTTGTAAAATGACCTTGTTTAACCTAAAAAGCATATCTGCGGCTAACTGCCGTTTCCAGGTTTAAAGGGATAGGAGGCACATGAGGCGTCTATTGCTGCTGGTTCTGATCGCTCTGCTGGCGACCCTGTTTGCCGGGTCGGCCTTTGCCGCCCCCGGAGTTTATGTTGCCGGCCGGGCTGGCGCCGCCACGCTGAAGTCACTGCAGATGGAGACCACCACGGTCGATTTTGATCCGGGATTTTTTACGGCCGGGGTGCTTGGTTTTGGTCTGGAGGAAGGTCGGCTGGAAGTGGAAGTCGCTTACCGGCAAAACACCATCGAGCAGATCGTTCTGGAAAAGGGCAATACCTTCGATCCGGGGGGTGATTTTTCCACCTTGAGCTTTATGCTGAATTCAATTGCCGACTATAACAGCGGCACGATCTTTAAGCCGTATATATTGGTCGGGGCTGGTGCGGCCAGTATTGCCTTTAATGAGGATCTCAGTCTGGGGCTCGGTTTAAAAGATTCCGAAGATCTCTTTTTTGTTTACCAGGCTGGTGCCGGAGTCGGCTATCCCGTGACCAAGAGGCTGACCCTCGATCTTGAATACCGTTACTTTGCGGCGCTGGATCCGAAGTTTGAGACCACGGCCGGGAGCGAGCTCAAGTTTGATTATGCCGTGCATAACGCTTCATTCGGGGTAAGATACGAATTTTGAATGCGAGGGGAGGGGAAAGGCGAGATTGCACAAGTCGGCCCTGATTTTTCTCTCTACCGCAGATAACGATCCCGCTCCGAATAGATACAGCCGCAGTACTGTTGCCGATAAAGCCCCATCGCTTTCGAGACGACAATCCCTTCCTGCCAGCCGCTGCGAAAATCTTCGTAAAGAAAATCGATTCCGTAATGCCGGCCGAGAGCTTCGCCGCTGGCGCGGATAGTCTCGTGTTGTTGATAGCGGGAATAAAGGAGCGAAGTCGAGTAGGCGTCAAAGCCGTGTTCGGCAGCATAGCGGGCGGTCTCATCGAGCCGGGAGTGATAACAGTAAGTGCAGCGCTTTGCCGGATCGGCGGCAACATTGGCGAGAAATTCGTCGAGGGCATAATCGTCGTTGCAGATGAGGGGCAACGCCACCTGTTCGGCGTATTGCCGGGCCGTGTCCAGGCGGCGGCGAAATTCCTGGTAGGGATGAATATTATGGTTATAGAAATAACCGCTGAGTTCCACCCCGCGCTCGCGCAAAGCTTTCACCGGAATAATGGCGCAATTGGCACAGCAGATATGCAGCAGAGTCTTCATTTTTTTCTCCCGGGAAAAAATACCACCCCCGCCCTGTCGGGCACCTCCTCCTGGAATCAGGAGGGGGAATTCAATGCACCCCCTCCTGATTCCAGGAGGGGGCCGGGGGGTGGTGCTTTCAAGTTAAAATGAAAAACCTCTGCCCGTCAAGTAACGTCTCACTAATCGGTGGCGTTACGTCTGGACAACCACCGCCCTTTTCCGTTATCTTGTCCGCTTAAAATACCCTACCGAAACGGAGGCACGCTTTGGGCCAACCGACAGATTACCGATATCTCCCTATTCCTGAAGAACTCCCTCTTCTCCCCTTGCGGGATGTTGTTGTCTTCCCCCACATGATCCTGCCGCTCTTTGTCGGCCGCGAGCGTTCGGTGGCAGCGGTCGAAGCTGCCCTGGCCGGTGATCGTCTCATCTTCCTGTCGTCACAGAAGGACGTCAACCAGGAAGATCCCGCGGTGGAGGATATCTACGACATCGGCGCGGTGGCGATGATCATGCGCATGCTCAAACTCCCCGACGGCCGCATCAAGGTGCTGGTGCAGGGGATCGGCAAGGCGCGCATGGGTGGAGTCGTGCAGCGCGAACCCTGTACAGTGGTACGCATTGAACGCCTCGCCGAAGCGCCCCTTGACGAAACCTCGGAGTTGGAGATTGCGGCGTTGATGCGCACGGTCCATGGTCTCCTCACCCAGCAACTCGACCTCGGCAAGGCCCTGTCGCCGGAGATCCTGGCGGTGGTGGAGAATATGGAGGATCCGAGCACCCTCGCCGATCTGGTGGCGAGCAGTATCGGCCTGAAGATTGCCGAAGCGCAGGAGTTGCTGGAGATCGTTTCGCCGGTCAAGCGCTTGCAGCGGGTCAAGGATCTTCTCGCCAAGGAACTGGAACTCCTCACCGTACAGAACCGTATCCAGAGCCAGGCCAAGGAGGAGATGGGGAAATCGCAGCGTGAATACTTTTTGCGTGAACAGCTGCGCGCCATCCAGACTGAACTCGGCGAGACCGACGTGCGCGCCGAAGATGTTGCCGAACTGCGCAAGAAGCTTGCCGCCGCCAGCCCACCGGAGGAGGCACGGACCGAAGCCGAGAAGCAGATTCGTCGACTCGAGACGATGCACCACGAAGCCGCCGAATATTCGATGCTCCGCACCTATCTCGACTGGCTGGTCGACCTCCCCTGGAGCAAGGGGACCAAGGATAATCTCGATCTCAAGAAGGCGCGCAAGGTCCTCGACGAGGATCACTTCAACCTCGAAAAGATCAAGGAGCGCATCCTCGAATTCCTCGCCGTCCGCAAACTCAAGAAGGATCACAAAGGGCCGGTCCTTTGTTTTGTCGGCCCGCCGGGGGTGGGGAAGACCTCCCTCGGCAAGTCGATCGCCCGGGCTTTGGGGCGCAAATTTGTCCGCATCTCTCTGGGCGGCGTGCGCGATGAAGCGGAAATTCGCGGTCACCGCCGTACCTATATCGGCGCTCTGCCGGGGAGGATTCTCCAGGGGATGAAGCAGGCCGGGACCAATAATCCGGTCTTCATGCTCGACGAGCTCGACAAAATCGGTGCGGATTTCCGCGGTGACCCCTCGGCGGCGCTCCTCGAACTTCTTGATCCCGAGCAGAATCACGCTTTCTCCGATCACTATATCAACCTCCCCTTTGATCTCTCCGGGGTCCTCTTTATCGCCACCGCCAATGTTCTTGACACCATCCCCTCGGCGCTGCGCGATCGTTTGGAAGTCATCCGCCTTTCCGGTTACTCCGCCGAAGAGAAGGTGGCGATTGCCGAACGTTTCCTCGTCCCCCGGCAACGCGAGGCCTGCGGCTTGAAGAAGAAGGATATGAACTTCTCGAAACGGGCGTTGCTGCGGATTATCACCGAATATACGGCGGAAGCCGGGCTGCGTAATCTCGAACGGGAGATCGGCGGCGTCGGTCGCAAGATTGCCCGCCGTTTCGCCGAAGGGAAGAAGGAACCCCTCCTGATCAGTGAAACGATGGTGCCGAAATTTCTCGGCGCCCCGCGTTACCTCCCCGAAGATGAGCGGAGTGTCAGTGAAGTCGGCCTCGCCACCGGTCTCGCCTGGACGGAAGTCGGCGGCGAAATCCTCCTCATCGAGGTCGGAACGATGAAAGGGAAGGGGGAGCTGATCCTCACCGGCCATCTCGGCGACGTGATGAAGGAGAGCGCTCAGGCGGCCCTCACCTACGCGCGGGCGCATGCTGTCGAGCTCGGCATCGCCCCGGAGATCTTCGAAACCCTTGCCCTGCACATTCACGTGCCGGCCGGCGCCATCCCCAAGGATGGCCCCTCGGCCGGAGTAACGATGGCCACCGCCTTGATCTCCTCCCTGTCCGGCCGCAAGGTGCGGGCGGATGTGGCAATGACCGGCGAGATTACTCTGCGTGGCAAGGTGCTGCCGATCGGCGGTCTCAAAGAGAAGATTCTGGCGGCGATTCGCGCTCAGGTGACGACGATCATCATTCCGCGGCAAAACAGCAAGGATCTCGAAGAGGTGCCGGCTCATGTGCGGCGTAAGGTCAAATTTGTCCTGGCAGCGACCATGGCCGATGTCCTGGCCGCTGCCCTGGAAGAGGCGCCGTGAGTCTGGGCGCTTGCGGTGAGTTCGGCCTGATCGAACGGATCCGCGCGCAGGTGGCGGGGCGGGACGATATCCTCATCGGCATCGGCGATGACTGTTGTGCAACGGTGCTGCCACCGGGTGAAGTCCTCCTCACCACCACCGATCTCCTTATCGAAGAGATCCATTTCCGCCGCGCCTGGACTGATCTCTTTGCTCTCGGCTGTAAGGCAGTGGCAGTCAATATCAGCGATATTGCTGCCATGGGGGGGACGCCACGAACTTTGAGTCTGGGGCTGGGCCTCCCTGCCGACCTGAGTCCGGAGGAATTCGATCAGCTCATTGCCGGTATTCTCAGTGCGGCCCGGGAGTACGGGGCGGTCCTCAGCGGTGGCGATACCTGCCGTTCTCCCGGCGGACTACTCCTTTCGGTTACCGTCCAGGGGAGCAGCAAGCCGGAGCAGATCCTGCGGCGTAGCGGTGCACGGGCCGGAGATCTCCTTTATGTCTCCGGTACGCTCGGCGACAGCGCCCTGGTGCTGCGTGAGCTTGTCGCCGGACGCACCCCCCCCGACGATCTCGCCGGCCGCCACCATCAGCCGCCCGCCCGCCTCCGCCTCGGTCAGGAACTGGCGCAGCGGCGGCTGGCGACCGCGTTGATCGATCTCTCCGACGGCCTGCGCGCCGATCTCGGGCATCTCCTGAAAGCTTCGATGGTCGGTGCCCGCGTTCACGCTGCATCACTTCCATTGTCGCCAACTTTTCGCACGGCGCTGGCGATCGAACCGGGCCTGCTTGATCTCGCCCTCGCCGGCGGCGAAGATTATGAACTCCTCTGGAGCGCCCCGCCCGCCGCCGCTCCAGCCCTCGCTGCTCTCGGCACTGAACTGGAGCTGCCCCTGACCTGTATCGGTGAAATTGTCGCCGGCGCGGGGTTGCATGTTGTCGCGGCTGACGGTGAGGAGATTATTTCCGCGAAAGTGGGCTATAATCATTTTTCAGGAGTTCTCGGTTGATGTCGGGAGCGCAATTCATTGCGCCCTGACATCACGCCCCAACATGAAAAATCAGACAGAGAATTTTCATAGATATGACCGCAATGGAAACAGACCACCCCTTTGTCGGCAGTGATTTCACGGACGAAGATTTTACGGCGATCGGCACCATCCTTGAAACCGCCGGCGGAGTGGCTATCGAACATTACAATGCGTCGTGTATCAAGCGTCGCATTGCCGCGCGTATTCGTGACCTGAAACTGTCGGGGGCGCAGCCTTATCTGGTGCTGCTGCGGGCTGACGCAGTTGAAGTGCATCGCCTGAGCGCACTCCTCTCCCTGCATGTCTCCGCCTTTTACCGTGATCCGCCGACCTTCGCGGCCCTGCGGCAGATTCTTTGCGAAGGGGCGCCGGCGCTGCCGCAACGCTGGTGGAGTGCCGGTTGTGCCGGCGGGGAAGAACCCTACACGCTGGCCCTCCTCGCTGCACAAATTCCGCAGCTTTGTGGCAAGGTGGAGATCGTTGCCAGCGATGTCAGCTCCGATATTCTCGAAAAGGCGCGGAGCGGAGCGGTGAAGGCCCCTCGCCTCAGTAATGTTTCGGCCGCGGAGCAGGCGTGCTGTTTTAATGCTGCCGGGCCCGGGTTCCAACTCCGGGAGGAGTTACGGAGGAGCGTGCAATTTTTTCAGCACGATCTCCTCAGCGCGGCGCCCTATCCGGCGGCCGATTTGATCCTGTGCCGTTATGTTCTCATGTACTTTAACGCCATGGATCAGGAGCAGGTTTTGGGTCGGTTTGCCGCGGCACTTCCCGTCGGCGGCCTGTTGGTGTTGGGGCGGACCGAGACTCTGCGGAATAGCGCCGGGTTCTTCGCTCCAATCAATGCACAAGAGCGGATTTATCAGCGGATCTAAACAAGGTAGGGGCACACCTATGTGTGTGCCCGCAGTCATAACCGGGTGGACAGCAGGTCCGCCCCTACCATAAATGAGACTTGTCATGAAGAAACATTTTTTGCTTGTGGTGTTGATCTTGAGTCTGCTCCTTCCGGCCCTTGCCGTTGCGGCCGATGTCGGACTGAAGGATGTCATCAAAGCCCTTGAAGTCCCCTTCCAGAGCGCCGGCAGCGGACAGGTACGTGACGTTCGTGCCGACTTTTTTCAAAAATCTCGGATCGCCGCCCTCGATCGCAGCCAGCGCGGGCGCGGGACGGTCTCTTTCCGTTTTGAGCCGGGCGATGACCGGCGCGCGCCGGTCGCCATGTTCAACTGGCAGTATCAGGAGCCGAGCGCGCAGGAGATCGTCAGTGATGGACGGACCATGTGGGTTTACCTTCCGGAGAGCCGGCAGGTGATCGAATCGGATCTCACTCTTGCCGGCAGTGGCGGGGCGGTCAATCCCGTCAACTTCCTTTCCGGTCTCGGCAACCTCTCCCGCGATTTCTCCATCACCTTTGCAAACCCCGATACCGACAGCGCCGGCCACTATATTCTCGACCTCCGTCCTCAACAGCCGTCACCGCTGATGCGTAATCTCCGGATTGTCGTCAATCGCGATGCCGTGCAGGCGCGGGCGAAGCGTTCGGATCGCTCCTATTTTCCGATCCTGTCGACCACGGTGACTGATCCGGGCGACAATCAAACAACCATCGAATTCAGCAATATCCGGGTGAATAGCGGCCTTTCCCGTGCCGATTTCCGTTTCACGCCGCCGCCGGGGGTCGAAGTGGTGAAGCCAACCCCGGGGATGAATATGGGTTTTTAGTCTCAAACCGTTTCACACGGATAACTTCGGATAGAATCTGATAAAAATCTGATTGAACAGAACAAAGGATTATCCGCTTTTATCCGAAGTTATCTGATTTGATCCGTGTGAAATTGTCTTTCCTGTTTGGTTCCGGCTTTGTCCGGCTTAGAGGTAAAATGATCTGCTAGTTGAAGGAGTGAAAGATGCCGAGTTTTGACGTGGTTTCGAAAGTTGATATGCAGGAGATCGACAACGCGGTGAATCAGGCGCGCAAAGAGATCGAGCAGCGTTATGATTTCAAGGGGACGAAGAATGAGATTGAGTTGGCCAAGGATGCCTTAAATATCCTGGCGGCCGGCGATCAGAAGCTCGACGCTGTCCTCGAAATTCTCCGTGGTAAGCTTGCCCGCCGCAACCTTTCACCCAAATGTCTCGATTACGGCAAGCGCGAGACCGCTTCCCATGATCAGGTACGGATGAAGATCGGCATTGTCCAGGGGATCTCCAAGGAGAAGGGAAAGGAGGTCGTCCAGGCGATCAAGGATTCCAAGCTCAAGGTGCAGGCGCAGATCATGGAGGATCAGGTACGGGTGACCGGGAAGAAGATCGACGACCTGCAAGAGGTGATTCAGCTGCTTAAAGGGAAAGATTTCGATATTGAACTGCAGTTTGTCAATATGCGGGATTGAATAGAGGCCGTGAAGCGTCACGGATCACAAGGAGAAGGATGGAACCGTTGAAATACCGAGTCAGCCTGGTGAGCCTCGGCTGTGCCAAGAACCTGGTCGATGCCGAAGTCATGCTCGGCCATCTGCCGGCGGAGCGTTTTGAGGTGATCACCGACGAAAGTTCGGCCGAGATCATCATCGTCAATACCTGCTCCTTTATCAAGGAGGCAAAGGAAGAGTCGATCGAAACGATCCTCGATCTCGCCGAACATAAAAAGAGCGGCAACTGTCAGCTCCTTGTCGTCTGCGGCTGCATGCCGCAACGCTATCGTGAGGATCTGGCGACCTCGATGCCGGAGGTCGATCTCTGGCTCGGTACCGGCGATGTCCCCCGCGTTGTCGAATTGATCGAAGCTAAACTGGCCGGCTCCCTGGCGGAGGGCGAGACCTTTGCCCCGCCGAACTGGCTCTACGATCACACAACGCAACGGGTGCGCTCTTCGCCGCACTATACGAGCTATGTCAAGATTGCCGAAGGGTGTGACAACCTCTGTTCTTATTGCGTCATCCCCTTTGTGCGGGGGCCCTTGCGCTCGCGGTCGATTCCTTCCGTCGTCGCCGAAGTGCAGGCGATGGTCAGCGACGAGGTGAAAGAGATCAATTTGATTGCCCAGGATATTACCGCTTTTGGCCGTGATCGCCATGACGGCCCGCGCATCGAGGATCTCCTCACTGAACTGGTGAAGATTGACGGTTTGCGCTGGCTGCGTCTCCTTTATGCTTATCCCGACGGCATCAGCGATGAGCTCCTCGACACCATCGCCCGGGAAGAGAAGATCTGCAACTATCTCGATATCCCCCTGCAGCATATCGATGACAACATCCTCGGCCTGATGAATCGCCGTATCGATGAAGCGGGGATTCGCAACCTGCTGGTACGGGTGCGCAGCCGCATCCCGGAGATGACGCTGCGGACGTCGTTTATCGTCGGCTTCCCCGGCGAGAGTGAAGAGCAGTTTGCCAAGCTTCTCGATTTTGTCAACGAAGGGCACTTTGAGCGGGTCGGGGTCTTCTGCTATTCCAGGGAGGAGGGGACGCCGGCGTACCAGCTTCCCGGACAGATTCCCGAGCGCACCAAGAAGTCGCGACGCCAGAAGCTGATGAAGGCGCAGGCGCGGGTCTCTTTCCGCAAGAATCGCGAGCTGATCGGCCGGATTGAACCGGTGCTGGTCGAAGGCTACAGTGAAGAGAGTGAGCTGCTGCTGCGCGGCCGCTCGGTCCGCCAGGCGCCGGATGTCGACGGCCAGGTCTATATTACCGCCGGCGATGCGACCGTCGGCGATATTGTCGAACTGAAGATCACCGATTCTTCGGAATACGACCTGATCGGCGAAATTGTCGAACCCGTCCTTTGCTGAAGCGATAGCACCGTTGACCCCGGTCGGGCGATTTGCTCCGAGTCCGAGCGGCCCCCTCCACTTCGGGTCGCTGCTGGCGGCCCTCGGCAGTTACCTGTCGATCCGTCGTCAGGGGGGGATCTGGCGGCTGCGCATCGAGGATCTCGATCCGTTGCGCACCGTCCCCGGTTCCGAAGATGAACTGCTGCGGACGCTGGAAGGTTTGGGTCTGGAGTGGGATGGGCCGCTGCTACGGCAAAGCGAGCGTTTTGCCGCTTACGAAGCGGCTCTGGAACAACTCGCGGCGCAAGGTCTTCTCTTCACTTGCAGCTGTTCGCGCAAGGAGATCCTTTCCACAGCGCCCCATACCGGTGAAGAGGGGCCGATCTATCCCGGCACCTGTCGTCACGGTCTGCGTGCCGGGCAGGCAGCGCGGGCGCTGCGACTGCGGGTAGACGACAGGGTTATCGCCTTTGTCGATGGGCTTTATGGCCCGTATCAGCAGAATCTCGCTCAAGATGTCGGCGATTTTGTTCTTAAACGGGCGGATGGACTCTTCGGCTATCAGTTGGCAGTGGTGGTCGATGACGGGGCCAGCGGCGTCACCGAGGTGGTACGTGGTGCTGATCTTCTCGCTTCAACGCCGCGGCAGATTTATTTGCAGCGCCTTCTCGGCCTGCCAACCCCGGCGTATCTCCATCTCCCCCTGGCCCTCGACGATGAAGGAGAAAAACTCAGTAAGCGGCATCTGCGCTATGCGCTCCCTGCCGATCCAACCCGTGCCTTGTATAGTGCCTTGATTTTTCTTGGCCAGGTACCACCGCCGGAGTTACAAAAAGCCCCGCCGGCAGAGCTGCTCGCCTGGGCGGTGGGGAATTTTACCGTGGCGGCGATTCCCCGGGAGAACCGCCGGGCTTTGGAAGATAGCGCCGATTAGCCCTACAAAACCACCACTAAAAGGAGAGAAGATGAAAACAACACTACAGATCCTGACGGTTTTATTGTTCCTCTTGATCCTCGGCGGCTGCGCCAGTAAACATTACCAGGTGGCGCCGGAGATTTATCGCGAGCGGGTCAAGGTTCTCGGCGTCCTGCCGCTGATGGTCGATGCCGAATCGACCATCCTCCATCCGCAGCGCCAGGAGATCATCGCTATCCTGCAGCAGTCGGCCAGCGAAAAGTATCTACGGCTTAGCGCCCAGCTCAGCGCCCGTGCCGGCTACAGTGAGGTGCGGCCGGTGATCATCGATACCCCGAGTCAGCTGCAACTCTTTGCCGGCAAGGCTCTGAAGACCGATAACCATGGCACTTATAACAGCTATCAGCCGGTACCGGCGGCGGTCAGTGAACTGGCACGCGCTGCCGGCGTCGATGCTCTCCTCGTTGTCGTCCTCAATGGCGTCGAAAACAAGGGGAAGCGCTGGGAGCGCCTTGGCCCCCGTTACCTCGAAAGCACTTTTAATGAAATTCAGGCTTCGGCCATGGTGCTGGCGGCGAGCGGCGAGATCCTCTGGGAGAAGCCGGGAGCCAGCGGTGTCCCCTTTGTCGATTTGCAGTATGCTGACTTTGATGAGGCGTATCACAATCGCACGGATCAGGTAACCCTGCGTTTTGTTGCCCCGGAAGGGCTTCGCCGGGCGCTGCAGGCCAGCGATAGGGGGCTTTTGGAAAAGGAAGGTTTCTCGACATTGTACCGTACCCTCTTTGATTCCCTCAGCGAGGAATTGGCGATCAGTAAATTCTGGCGGAAATAATAACAGGAGCGAGCCATGACTATTACGGAACAGATTGCAAAATTCCTTTCCTCCCCGGCTTTTGCTGTGGCCGGGGCATCAACAAAGCGGGAAAAGTACGGTAACATGGTTGTCCGTTGCTATCAGCAGCAAGGGAAAGAGGTGATCCCTCTCCATCCTCTCGAGAAGGAGATTGAAGGGCTCGCCTGCGTCACTTCGGTCAAGGATCTCCCCCCCACGGTCAAGAGCCTTTCGATGATTACACCGCCGCAAGTGACGGAGAAGATCGTCGCGGCAGCGATTGCCCATGGCATCGAGAATATCTGGATGCAGCCCGGGGCAGAGAGCGCTGCAGCGGTGGAACTCTGCCGGGAGCAGGGAGTGAACGTTATTGCCGACGGCAGTTGTATTCTGGTGGTTCTCGGTTTCCGCGGCCATTGATGATAAAAACAGCTTTTTCGCAGGAAAAAAGAGAAAAAATGAGCAACTGGAGTTGACAACCGGCAAAAAAGGGTGTTACTTAATCACGGTCAATTCCAGTTGCTTTCTTTGCTTTACTTCCAGGGACTTCCTTTCACTCTAGATCAAACCCCACTTCGTATCAGGATAGTGCAAGTTGACAGAGTTTAACTGCCCCCATGCCGCTACCCTTCGATAAATTCCGTTACCGTTTTATTGCTCTTAGCCAATTCGATTCGACCAGACCTGAACGCTTGCCGCGTGCTTTATCGCGTTGTCGTGCTGTTTTGGACGTCATGCTCAAGGAGAATTCATGAACCTGAAAGAACTGAAAGAAAAGAAGATCATTGACCTCGTCGCCATTGGCCGTGAACTCAAGGTCGAGGGTGCCCCGGGGATGCGCAAGCAGGATCTGATCTTCGGCATCCTCAATGCCACCGCCGAAAAGAATGGTGCAATCTTCGGCGAAGGGGTTCTTGAAATCCTCCCGGACGGCTTTGGCTTTCTCCGTGCTCCCGATGCGAATTACCTCCCCGGCCCTGACGATATTTATGTCTCGCCGTCGCAAATTCGTCGTTTTAACCTGCGCACCGGTGACACCGTCTCCGGACAGATTCGTCCGCCGAAGGAGGGGGAGCGTTACTTTGCTCTCCTCAAGGTCTCCGAGGTCAACTTCGAAGATCCGGCCGTGGCCCGCGAAAAGACCCTTTTTGACAACCTTACCCCCCTTTATCCCGAGGAGCGCCTCAATCTTGAGTGTGCGCCGGACAATCTGCCGATGCGGGTGATGGATATTACCACACCAATCGGTAAGGGACAGCGCGGTCTTATTGTCGCGCCGCCGCGAACCGGCAAGACCATGCTCCTGCAGAATATCGCCAACTCGATCACCACCAACCATCCCGAGGTCTATCTCATCGTCCTGCTCATCGATGAGCGCCCGGAAGAAGTGACCGATATGCAGCGTTCGGTCCACGGCGAAGTGATCTCCTCCACCTTTGACGAGCCGGCGACCCGGCACGTGCAGGTGGCGGAGATGGTCATCGAAAAAGCCAAGCGCCTCGTCGAGCACAAGCGCGACGTCGTCATTCTCCTCGATTCCATCACCCGACTGGCGCGGGCCTACAATACCGTTGTCCCCCCTTCGGGCAAGATTCTTTCCGGCGGTCTCGATTCTAATGCCCTGCACAAACCGAAACGCTTCTTTGGTGCGGCCCGCAATATTGAAGAAGGGGGCTCCTTGACGATCATCGCCACCGCCCTGGTCGATACCGGCAGCAAGATGGACGAAGTCATCTTTGAAGAGTTCAAGGGGACCGGTAACATGGAGGTCCATCTTGATCGGCGTCTCATCGAACGGCGGGTTTTTCCGGCGATCGATGTCAACAAGTCGGGCACCCGCCGTGAGGAGCTCCTCCTCGACAAGGTAAGCCTGCAGCGGATGTGGTTGCTGCGTAAGGTTTTGTCGAGCATGAATGTTGTCGATACCATGGAGTTTCTATTGGAAAAACTGGCTGCAACAAAGAGCAATCAGGAGTTTTTCGATTCGATGAACCAATAGGTTGAAATCGATTGCAAGTGAAAATGAAAGGTGCTATAAACACTTTTCTTAAAAAGCCCAATCCCCTGCACTTACCAGGGATCAAAGGAGTCACAGAGATGAAAGAAGGAATTCACCCTAATTACGACGATGTTCTGGTGAAATGCCATTGCGGCAGCACCGTTGCAACCCGTTCCACCCGCACCAAGGGGGGAGAGATCCACACGGAAATCTGTTCCCAGTGCCACCCTTTCTACACCGGTAAGCAGAAGCTGATGGATACCGAAGGGCGTATCGACCGCTTCCGTAAGAAGTACGGCCAGGTCTAGGCAAGTCCGAATCGGCCCGCAAGGGCCGATTCTTTTTTCTTCGAGGTCCCCCTACCTGTTAGCCTCGTGCACGGGGCGAAGAAAGAGCCATGCGCGTCCAATTATTGAGCTACACTCCCGATCCCGAGCAGGTGGCGGCTGCCGCCGCCCGTCTCTGCTACTCCTCGGCCGACATTTCCCGGCTGATGGAGCGGAGTCGGGACGACCATGCTGTCTTGCTGGCCAAGATCCTTGATCTCGGCCATTTTTCCGTTTTGGAGCATGCCTCCTTTACCTTCGGGATTGAAGGGATCAGTCGCGCCTGTTCGCACCAACTGGTGCGACATCGCATCGCTTCCTATTCGCAGCAGAGCCAGCGCTATGTCGCCGTACAGGAACGATTTCCGGCAATCATGCCGCCGACGATTGCCGAAAATCCGCAGCTCTCCGCTCGCTTTGAAGCCTTTCTCAATGACTGTCATGCCCTGTATGGCGAGTTGATGGCAGCCGGGATTCCAGCGGAAGATGCGCGTTTCGTGCTGCCGAATGCCGCCGAAACCAAGCTGGTGATGACGATGAATGCCCGCGAATTGCGGCACTTTTTTGCGTTGCGCTGCTGCCGGCGCGCGCAATGGGAGATCCGGGAAATGGCGACGGCAATGTTGCGCGTCTGCAAACCGGTAGCCCCTCTCCTCTTTGCCGATGCCGGTCCGGGTTGTCTGGTTGGCGCCTGTCCTGAGGGGAAGATGACCTGCGGCCAGGCCGCAATGGTGCGTCAGGAATTTAAGAATGTTTAAAAAACTTGAAGAAGTCGTCGATCGTTTCCGTGAGGTCGAAGGCCTTCTCTATGATCCGACAACAATTGCTGATCAGGGGCGTTTTCGCGCCCTGAACCGCGAGCACGCCGATCTGGCTGAAATAGTCGAGACTTTTGCCCGCTACAAGGCGATCGGCGAAGAGATCGCCGGTCTGCGCGAGCTGCTGCGCGAAAGCGATGCCGAGATGCGCGAACTCGCCAAGCAGGAGTTGCCGGAACTGGAGAATCAGCACCGCGAGTTGATTGAGGAGTTGCGTCTCCTCCTCTTGCCAAAGGATCCGAACGATGCCCGCAATGTCATCCTTGAGATCCGTGCCGGCACCGGCGGCGAAGAAGCCGCACTTTTTGCCGGCTCCCTCTTCCGCATGTACTGTCGCTATGCGGAAAACAAGGGCTGGAAAGTCGAACTTCTCAGCCTTTCGGAAGCGGACGCCGGCGGGGTCAAAGAAGCGATTGCCCTGATCAGCGGACAGCGCGTCTATTCGCGCCTCAAGTATGAAAGTGGTACACACCGGGTGCAGCGGGTTCCCGAAACCGAATCGCAGGGGCGCATTCATACCTCGGCCTGCACCGTAGCAGTCCTCCCGGAAGCCGATGATGTTGAACTTGATATCGATCCCGGTGATCTGCGCATAGACGTTTATCGGGCGCAAGGGGCCGGGGGTCAGCATGTCAACAAGACCGAGTCGGCGGTGCGGATCACCCACCTTCCGACCGGCGTCGTCGTGGCCTGCCAGGAAGGGAAGTCGCAACATAAGAATAAAGCTGCCGCGATGAAATTGCTCACAAGCCGCATCCTTGATGCGATGGTGGCGGAGCAGCATGCGCAGATCTCAGCCGACCGTAAGAGTCAGATCGGCAGCGGCGACCGCAGCGAACGGATTCGTACCTACAACTTCCCGCAAGGGCGCTGCACCGATCACCGCATCGGTCTGACCCTGTACAAGCTGGATGCGATCATGCAGGGGGATATCGACGAGATTCTCGACGCGCTGGCGACGCATTATCAAAGTCAGCTTCTCAGCGGTCAGGAGTCGCTGGCTTGAGGGAAGCCTGGACGGTCCTCGATCTCCTCAAGTGGACGGCCAGTTACTTTGCCGGCAAAGGAATTGAAAACGGCCGTCTCGACGCAGAGTTGCTCCTTGCCGAGATTCTCAAGCTCAACCGGATCGGCCTGTATCTCAATTTTGACCGACCGGTCAACAGCGACGAATTGGCGGTTTTTCGTGCCTTGATCGAACGCCGGGCGCGGCGCGAACCGATCGCTTATATCCTCGGGCGCTGTGAATTCTGGTCGCTGACCTTCAAAGTCGGCCCAGAAGTCCTCATCCCGCGCGGAGATACCGAGACACTGGTCGAAGCCGCCCTCAAGGTACTACCGCCGGGGGGGACGCTCCTCGATGTTGGTGTCGGCAGCGGTGCCATTGCTTTGGCGATTGCCCATGATCGCCCGGATGTGCAGGTCGAAGGAATCGATTTAAGTCCGGCGGCTCTGGCGCTTGCGACAGAAAATGCTCAAAATCTCGGGTTGACAGCGCGGGTGACATTGCGGCAGGGCGATCTCTTTACTCTGGATGATAGCCGCCAATACGACGTTATCGTCTCCAACCCGCCCTATATTGCCATTGGGGAGAAGGCGACACTGATGCCGGAGGTGCGCGATTTTGAACCGGCGCTCGCCCTCTTTGCCGGCGAAGATGGTCTCGACTGCTACCGCGCCCTGATCCCGGCGGCCAGGGGTGCGTTGAAGAGTTCCGGAATCCTCTTTGTTGAGGTTGGCGCCGGTCAGGCCGAAGCAGTCGCAGAGCTCTTTGCTATTGCCGGTTACGTAGAAATCTTCACCAACCGCGATCTCGCCGGGATCGATCGGGTCGTCGCCGGACGCAAGGCGTCGGGATGCATTTCGCCCAATATGTAAACGAGGAATCTCTTGGATAAATTGATCATACACGGCGGTCGTCGTCTCAGTGGTGAGGTTGCGGTCAGCGGTTCGAAGAACGCGGCATTGCCGATCTTCTTTGCCACCCTTTTGGCTGCGGGGCGGCATGAAATTGATAACGTCCCTTTTCTGCGCGATATCAATACCACCATCAAAGTTCTGACCTCCCTCGGGGCTTGCGTCGAAGGGGATGGGCATAAGGTCATTGTCGATACCACCGGGGTCGATCAGGTCGAAGCGACCTATGAACTGGTCAAGACCATGCGCGCTTCGGTTCTGGTCCTCGGGCCGCTGTTGGCGCGTTTCGGCCGCGCCCGCGTCTCCCTCCCCGGCGGCTGCGCCATCGGCGCGCGGCCGATCAATCTCCATCTCAAGGGGCTTGAGGCGATGGGGGCGGAGATCCACCTTTCGCATGGTTATGTCGAAGCGACCTGTCCGCGACTGCGCGGCGCCCGGATCTACTTTGATCTGCCGACCGTCGGCGGCACAGAGCATCTGATGATGACCGCGACCCTGGCTGAGGGGGTGACGGTTATCGAAAATGCTGCCCGCGAACCGGAGATCGCTGAACTCGCCGATGTCCTCATCAAGATGGGGGCACTCATCGAAGGGGCGGGGACCGACACCATCCGCATCACCGGTGTCAAGGAGCTGCAACCCTTTACTCATAGCGTCATGCCCGACCGCATCGAAGCCGGCACCTTCATGATCGCGGCGGCGATGACGCAGGGCGATATCCGTCTGCGCGATATGCGCCTTGACCATCTCGATGCCCTGGTCTTCAAACTTCAGGATGCCGGGGTCGAGGTCTTCACCCGTGATGGACTGGTGCATGTGCGCGGCCCGGAGGCGATTCGGCCGGTGAATATCAAGACCCGTCCTTATCCCGGCTTCCCCACCGATATGCAGGCCCAGTTCATGGCGTTGATGACGATTGCCGAGGGGACGAGTGTCATCGGCGAGAATATCTTCGAAAACCGCTTCATGCATGTCTCCGAGCTGTTGCGTTTTGGTGCGGATATCGAAATTTCCGGCAGTACCGCTACCGTGCGCGGCGTCAAGCAGCTCTCCGGGGCGCCGACCATGGCGACCGATCTGCGCGCCAGTGCCTCGCTGATCCTCGCTGCTTTGGCGGCCGACAACACCAGCGAGGTTTCGCGCATTTATCATCTCGATCGCGGTTACGAACGCATCGAAGAGAAGCTGCGCCTCCTCGGTGCGGATATCGTCCGCGTCCACGAACCGATGTAAAATGACTATGTAGGGGCGAGGCGGTGCCTCGCCCAGGGCGACCCATCGGGTCGCCCCTACGGGGAAATTATGAGCGACTGGATTACCTTTGCCCTGCCCAAGGGGCGGATCATGCAGGATTCGATGGCCCTTCTTGGCCGCATCGGCATTACCTGCCCGGAGATGGAAGACGGCGGCAGCCGCAAGCTCGTCTTCGAAAATAAAAAGGATCGCTACCGCTTTATGGCGGTGCGCGCCACCGACGTGCCGACTTATGTTGAGTACGGCTGCGCCGATCTCGGCGTTGTCGGCAAGGATACCCTCCTTGAACAGGAAAAGGACCTTTACGAGCCGGTTGACCTCAAGTTCGGCTATTGTCGGCTGGTGGTGGCCGAGCCCCGCGAGTTGCTCGAATCCGACGACCCGAGCGGTTGGTCGAATATTCGCGTCGCCACCAAGTATCCCCACATCACCGCCCGCTACTTCGCGGCGAAGGGGATCCAGGTCGAACTGGTCAAACTTTACGGTTCGATCGAGCTGGCGCCGCTGGTCGGTCTTGCCGAGCGCATTGTCGATCTCGTTTCCACCGGCGCCACCCTGCGCGAAAACGGCCTGGTCGAAGTCGAGACGATCGCCGAGATCACCAGCCATCTCATCGTCAATCGCGCCAGCCTCAAGACCAAACATCAGCGTATTCGCAAGATTATCGATGGGCTGGAAAAGGTTGTTGCGGAAGGGTAGGGGCGGTCCCCCGTGGCCGCCCGCTTTGGGCTGAATCGGGCAGGCACAGGGGCCTGCCCCTACAAGAGGTTGTTATGATGCAGATTCTTCATTTTGACGATCCGGGTTTTGCTGCAGCCTTCCAGCGCATCGAAGAGCGCGGCGAGACCCCGCCGGCCGGCGTCGAAGCAACTGTTGCCGCGATCATAGCCGATGTGCGCGAGCGGGGCGATGCGGCTCTCTTTGAATATACCTCCCGCTTTGACCGCCTTGAACTTAATGCCGACAACATCGAGATTTCGCAGGATGAGTTGAGCGCGGCTCTTGAATCGATTAGCGTCGAATCACGGCAAGCTTTGGAACTGGCGGCAGAGCGGATTACCCGCTTTCATGCCAAGCAAAAGCAGGAGACCTGGCTCTCCACCGACGAGGCCGATGTCCTCCTCGGCCAGATGGTTCGTCCTCTTGACCGCGTCGGCATTTACGTTCCCGGCGGCAAAGCTTCCTATCCTTCTTCAGTCCTGATGAACGCTCTCCCCGCCAAAGTAGCCGGGGTGACTGAAATCATCATGGTGGTGCCGACTCCGGGCGGCGAGATCAATCCCCATGTTTTGGCGGCGGCGAAGATCGCCGGCGTCGATCGCGTCTTTCGGGTTGGCGGCGCCCAGGCCGTGGCGGCTCTGGCCTATGGCACCGCCTCGATTCCGCGCGTCGACAAGATCACCGGTCCCGGTAATATCTATGTCGCCACCGCCAAGAAGCAGGTCTTTGGCCGCGTCGATATCGATATGATCGCCGGCCCGAGCGAGATTCTCATTATCAACGACGGCAGCGGCAACCCGGCGCATTTGGCCGCGGATCTCCTTTCCCAGGCCGAGCACGACGAGCTTGCCTCTTCGGTACTGGTGACCACCGATGGGGATATGGCGACGGCGGTGCAGGAACAGGTCGAGATCCAGTTGCGTCAGCTCAGTCGCGAAGTCATTGCCCGCAGTGCGATCGAGGCTTATGGTGCCATCATCGTTGCCCGAGATCTCGACGAAGTGATTGCTTTTTCCAACCGCCTCGCTCCTGAACACCTCGAACTCGCGGTCAACGACCCCTTTGCCATTCTGCCGCAGATCCGTCATGCCGGCGCCATCTTTATGGGGCATCACACCCCGGAGGCGGCCGGCGATTATCTGGCCGGCCCGAACCACACCCTGCCGACCGGCGGCACGGCGCGCTTTTTCTCGCCTCTTTCGGTCGATGATTATGTGAAGAAGTCGAGCATCGTCTCTTTTTCCGCTGCGGGTCTCAAGCGTCTCGGCAGTGAGATTGTCCGGATTGCGGAACTCGAAGGACTCGAAGCGCACGCCCGCTCCGTCTCTATCCGGCTGGAATCAGATTGATTTTTGTAGGGGCACCCCCCCGTGGGTGCCATGGTCAGGGCAGGCACAGGGGCCTGCCCCTACCGCAATGCATGAATTGTTTGATATAGGAGGTCCGTATGTCCCGTACTGCCATTGTTGACCGCAATACCGCCGAGACCAACTTTCACCTTCGCCTCGTTCTCGACGGCAGCGGCAAGAGCGAGATCAAGACCGCTGTCCCCTTCATCGATCACATGCTCACGCAGGTGGCCAAACACGGCTTCTTCGACCTGACGATTAGCGGCGAGGGCGACACCCACATCGATGATCATCATACGGTCGAAGATCTCGGTATCTGTCTCGGCCAGGCCTTTCGTATGGCCCTGGCCGACAAAGCGGGGATCCGCCGCTACGGTAGCGGCACCATGCCGATGCACGAAGCGCTGGTTTCGGTCAATATCGACTTCTCCGGCCGGCCCTTTCTCGTCTTCAACGCCGAGCTCCCGAAAGCCAAGGTCGGCACCTTTGATGTCGAGCTCGTCGAGGAGTTCTGTGTCGCGTTCTGCAATCACGCTGGCGCGAACCTGCATGTGAATCTCCATTACGGCGAGAACCTCCATCACATCGTCGAAGCGATCTTCAAGGCGCTGGGGCGGGCTCTTGACGACGCCACCCAGCTCGATCCGCGCATCTCAGGGGTACGTTCGAGTAAAGGATGTCTGGACTAGATGATTACCATCATCGATTACGGTATGGGCAATCTGCGCAGTGTGCAGAAGGGCTTTGAACGCGTCGGTTTACATGCGCAGGTGACAAGCGATCCGGATGTGGTCGCCAGGGCCGAACGCCTCGTTCTCCCCGGTGTCGGCGCCTTTCGCGACTGTATTCATAACCTGCGCGCTGGTGGTTTTGTCGAGCCGATTATGGCGCATGTCGCCAGTGGTCGGCCCTTCCTTGGGATCTGTCTCGGCCTGCAACTCCTCTTTACCGAGAGTGAAGAGTTCGGCAACCACCAGGGGTTGGGAATTATCCCCGGAAAAGTGGTGCGCTTTCCGGCCGGAATGATCGTGGATGGTGAGGAACTCAAGGTGCCGCACATGGGGTGGAACCGCATCACCATGCATCGGCCTTCGTCCCTGTACCACGGCATTGCCGATAACAGCTTTGTTTACTTTGTCCACTCCTATTATGTCGTCCCGGATGATCTGAGTGTCGTGGCGACCGAGACCGATTACGGGATCAACTACTGTTCCTCGATCTGTCGCGACAATGTCGTGGCGACCCAGTTTCACCCCGAGAAGAGCCAGGCAATCGGGCTGAAGATGCTGGAAAATTTCGGAAAGATGTAAGGATATTTCAATGATTGTTATCCCCGCCATTGATTTGAAAGAAGGTAAATGTGTTCGCCTCGAGCAGGGGCTGATGGAGAAAGATACGGTCTTCTCCGACAACCCCGGCGCTCAGGCGCGCGCCTGGCAGGATCAGGGGGCGGAGCTTCTCCATATTGTCGATCTCGACGGCGCCTTTGCCGGTGAGCCGAAGAATCGCAGCGCCATCGAAGCGATTCTGGGGGCGATCACCATCCCCGCCCAGCTGGGCGGCGGTATCCGTGACATGGCGACGATTGAAGCCTATCTGAGCCTCGGCCTTTCGCGCGTCATCATCGGCACGGCGGCGCAGCGTAATCCGGCTCTGGTCGAAGAGGCGTGCCGTAAATTCCCCGGCCGGATCGTCGTCGGCATCGATGCCAAGAACGGCATGGTCGCGGTGCAGGGGTGGGCGGAAGTCACCGATATCACCGCCATTGAACTGGCGAAAAAGTTTGAAGGCTTCGGCGTCAGCGCGATCATCTATACCGATATCAGCCGCGACGGCATGATGCAGGGGGTGAATATCGATGCCACCCGCCAGCTCGCCGAAGCGATCTCCATCCCGGTCATCGCTTCCGGCGGCCTCTCCACCCTCGCTGATATCGAGAAGCTCATGGCGATCGAATCATCCGGGGTGATCGGTGCCATCACCGGCAAGGCGGTCTACACCGGCGCCATCGATCTCGCCGAGGCAGTGGCTCTGACCAAACGGGGTTGTGCATGCTGACCAAACGTATTATCCCCTGTCTCGACGTTAAGGACGGTCGGGTCGTCAAAGGGGTTCAATTCCTTGAGCTGCGTGATGCCGGCGATCCGGTGGAGGCGGCGGAGGCTTACGACGCCCAGGGGGCAGACGAGCTGACCTTTCTCGATATCACGGCCAGTCACGAAAATCGCGAAACGATCGTCGATGTGGTGCGTCGTACCGCTGAGCGGGTCTTCATGCCGTTGACCGTCGGCGGTGGGATCCGTGAGATCGCCGATATTCGGCGCATGCTCAATGCCGGGGCGGACAAGGTCTCGATCAATACCGCTGCGGTGCAGCGTCCTGACTTTGTCCGTGAAGCCGCGGAACGCTTTGGTTCGCAGTGTACCGTTGTCGCTATCGATGCCCGCCGCGTCCCCGGCTCTGAACCGGCACGCTGGGAGGTCTACACCCACGGCGGCCGCAATGCCACCGGGATCGATGCCATCGAATGGGCGACCCGCATGGAGCTGTACGGCGCCGGCGAGATTCTCCTCACCTCCATGGACAAGGACGGCACCAAGGATGGCTACGATCTCGGTCTGACCCGCGCGGTGAGCGATGCGGTCTCGATCCCGGTCATCGCCTCCGGCGGCGTCGGCAATCTCGAACATATTCATCAGGGTCTCACCACCGGCGGAGCCAGTGCCGCGTTGGCGGCGAGTATCTTCCATTTTCGCGAGTACACCATCGCCGAGTGTAAGGAATATCTGCGCGAGCGCGGTGTCGCGGTACGTTTGTAGGGGCGAAAAATTTTTCGCCCGTTTTTGAGGTCTACCATGACAGAAAAAACCGACATCATTGACGCCGTCTACCGCGTCATCATGGACCGCAAGGCGCAGCCGGACGAAAAGTCCTACACTGCCTCCCTTTACGCGAAGGGGCTCGACAAGATCCTCGGCAAGATCGGCGAAGAAGCGACGGAGCTGGCTGTCGCCGGCAAAGGCGGAGTACGTAAGGAGATTGTCAGTGAAGCGGCGGATGTCATCTTCCACATGCTTGTCCTCCTCGGTCACTACGGTATCGAGCCGCAGGAGATCCGCGACGAACTGAGCCGGCGTTTCGGCACTTCGGGGATTGCGGAGAAGGAAAGCCGGGGGCAATAATTCGGTCATTCGTAGATACCCTTAGCACAGCGAACGCGACGTTCTCCCCAAGAATCAATAACCGTTCAACAACATACGGAGAAGGCAATGACGATCAAAGAACGCTTGAACGAAGAGATGAAAGATGCGATGCGCGCCAAAGATGCCCTGCGCCTCAGCACCATCCGCATGATCCGCTCGGCGATCAAGAATAAAGAGATCGAACTGATCAGCGAGCTTGACGATCAAGGGGTGATCGGCGTCATGTCGACCATGGCCAAGCAGCGCAAGGAGTCGGCCATCGCTTTTCGCGAAGGGAACCGTTTAGAACTGGCGGAAAAAGAAGAGAAAGAGCTGGAGATCATCCTGACTTTTCTGCCGCAACAGCTCGACGAAGCTGCCATCAAGGCGATCATCGAGGAGGTTGTTAGCGAAGTCGGTGCCACGACCGCCAAGGATATGGGGAAGGTGATGAAAGTTCTCACCCCGAAGACTTCCGGTCGTGCCGATGGTCGACTCGTCAGCGAACTGGTCAAGGCGCGTCTTGCCGGGTAAGGAAAGGGTGCAGGGAGATGAACGGTCTTGATCTCGCAATTCTCCTCATCCTTGTTCTTTTCCTGGTCAAAGGGCTGTGGAAGGGGCTGATCCGGCAACTCTGTTCGCTGGCCGGGATTGTTCTCGGCATTTTTCTTTCCTGGAGTTTCAGCGAAATTCTCGGCCCGGAGTTGGCACGGATCACCGCCTGGCCGCTACGCGTCAGTGTCGTTGTCGTCGGCGCCATGCTCTTCTTTGCCGGTGTCCTTGCCTTCTTTATCCTCGGTTTCTACCTCGGCAAGTTGGCGAAGCAGCCGGTGTTGGCGGTATTGAATCGTTTTAGCGGCGCCCTCTTCGGGGTGATCGAAGGAGTGGTGATCCTCGCTGTCGTCATTTACCTGCTCACCCTTTGGCCGCTGGTGGCGCGCAAAACAGTGGTACAGACTGCGACCCTGACGCCGCCATTTGTCCGTCTCGGCGCGGTCATTCTCCAGGATACGCCGGTGACGCGGCCCCGATGAGGACATTTTCTCCATGAGTCCCGACCTGCTGCGGGTTCTCGAATTCGACAAATTTATTACCCTGCTATCCCGTTTCACCGCTTCCGAGCCGGGGCGGGAGCTGGTTCTGGCCCTCGCCCCTCTCGGGGAGAAAGCTGCGGTCAAGCTGGCGTTGGCGGAAGCGGCGGAGATGGTGACCTACCAGTCAACCGGAGGAACCCTTCCGCTCGCCGGCAATCGTGATCTCCTGCCGCTCCTCGGGCAGTTGCAGGCGGAAGGGAGTTGGCTGGCGCCGCTGGCCCTCCTTGATCTCCTCGTCAGCCTCGAGGCGGCACAAGAGTGCCGTCGTGCCCTGACCGGACGGGCAGAGTTGGCGCAGTTGCAGGTGTTGGTGGCGGGGATTACGCCACTACGTGACCTTGCAGACGAATTGCGGGGGACGATCGGCCCGCGCGGTGAAATTCTTGATCGCGCTTCTGCCGATCTGGCGGCCATCCGTCGGCAGATGCTGCAACTGCGGGGACGTATTCGCAAAACCCTCGAAGGGCTGTTGCTGTCCGAGAGGTACGCCGGCGTCTTCCAGGATAATCTCGTCACCGAGCGCAACGGCCGTTATGTGCTGCCGGTACGGGCTGACCACCGCAGCCGCATCAAGGGGTTTGTTCACGACGAATCGGCGAGCGGCCAGACCCTGTATGTCGAGCCGGCGACGGTGCTCGACGCCAATAACGAATTGCAGCATCTGCAACGGGAAGAAAAGCGGGAGGAGGAACGGATCCTTCGTCGTCTTTCTGCTGCGGCCCGGCACTATCGCCCGGATCTGCTGGAAAACCAGCGCATCCTCACCCGACTTGATCTCCGCGCTGCCATTGGCCGATATGCGCGGCTGACCGATGCCTGTGCCCCGCAGCTGGTGGCGACGCCGCTTCTCGAGCTGCGCAGCGCCCGTCATCCGCTGTTGCTCATTGATCCGGCCGGTTCGCCGCGGGATATGGCGGTGGTGGCGATCGATCTCCTCCTCGGCGAAGAAAGCGATACGCTGGTGGTCAGCGGCCCCAATACCGGCGGCAAGACTGTGGCCCTGAAGACGGCGGGACTCCTTTTGACCATGGTGAAGGCGGGGCTGCCGATCCCCTGTTCACCGGCGAGCCGGGTCCATCTCTTTGCCCGCCTCTTTGCCGATATCGGCGACGAGCAGAGTCTGGAGCAGAGCCTGTCAACCTTCTCCGGACATCTGGTGCGGCTGCGTGAGATTTTGGCGGCGGCGGATGGTGATTCCCTTGTCCTTCTCGACGAGGTCGGCACCGGCACCGATCCGAGTGAAGGGGGAGCGCTGGCACTGGCCATCCTCGATACTCTGCGCGAGCGCGGGGCGCGGGTCATGGTCACCACCCATCTCAATCTGGTCAAGGGCTATGCCCAGCTCCACCCCGGAGTGAGTAATGCTGCGGTTGAATTTAATCACCAGACCCTGGCGCCGGCCTATCGCCTGCACTACGGCATTCCCGGTGCCAGTAACGCCATGACCATCGCCCGCCGTCTCGGTTTGCCGGAGGATGTCCTGGCGCGGGCGGAAGCTTATCTCGGTGATGACGAACGCGCCGGCTTGCAGGTGATGGAAGAGTTGAATCTCCTCAAACAGCAGGCCTACGCTGAGCGGGACACGGTACGGCAGCTGCGGTTGCAGGCCGAAGTTGATCGCGACAAGCGCAATCGCCTGCTGCAAGAGAGTGAAGCGCAGCGTCAGGAGTTGCTTGAGAAGGCGACCCGCCGTGCCGACCGCCTGCTGCGCGACACCGAAGTTCGGTTAAAGATGATTCTCACCCAGGCGGAAGCGGGGACCCACGATGCCCGTTCCCGGGCGGAGTTGACCAGCGCCCTGCACGTGGTGCGCGACGAGGTGACGCAGGTGCGCACCTTGCCGGCAGTCCCGCCCAAACCGCCGACGGAGGTCAAGCTCGGCGAGATCCTGCGCATCGTCGATTTACGGAGTGAAGGAGAGGTGACGCGCCTCCTGGACGGGGAAGTTGAACTCGACTGCGGCGGTAAGAAGCTGCGTCTCCCTCTGGCCCGGCTCGCCCCTTGTTCGCCCCGGCGTTTTGCCCGTAAAGGGGCGGCGCGGATGAAGAAGACGATCGAGGAGCGACCGGTCCAGACGAAACTTCTCCTGGTCGGCAAGCGGATGGAAGAAGCCCTGATCCTCCTTGATCGTGCTCTTGATGACGCCTTGATCAATGGCTTGAGCGAAATGGAGATTGTGCATGGCTCAGGCGAAGGGATCCTGCGCCGGGCGGTGCGGGAATTCCTTGCCGGACATCAGGGCATTCGCGGTTTTCATCCCGCCGAAGCCGGACATGGCGGCGATAATGTGACAGTTGTGGAGCTGGGCGGCTGATGGCGGGATTGATAGCTGATGAAACGATCGAGCGCATCCGCGAACGGGTTGATATCGTTGAGCTGATCTCTTCCTATCTCCCCCTCAAGCGCTCCGGCGGCAATTATCAGGGACTCTGTCCTTTTCACGGCGAGAAGACCCCTTCTTTTAATGTCAATCCGGCGCGGCAGATCTTCCACTGCTTTGGCTGCGGCGTTGGCGGCAATTCCGTCTCCTTTGTCATGAAGATGGAGGGGCTCTCCTTCCCGGATGCGGTCCGTCGTCTCGGCAGCCGGGTCGGGATCGTTGTCGAGGAAGAAGCGCCGACTGCCGAACAAACGCAACGCCGGGAAGCGGTTATCCGATTGCTGCGCATCATGGAAGCGGCGGCGACGGCTTATGAGCGCGTTCTCCTTAAGGAGGAAGCTGGAGCACGAGGGCGGGATTATCTCAAGGAGCGCGGCTACGCCAGCGAAACCGCCAAGCTCTTTCATCTCGGTTATGCACCGGAACAGTCCGACTTCCTGTGTAAAGAGCTGGAAGCGGCCGGAGTCGAGATGAGAGACGCCGAAGAGCTCGGCCTGGTGCGCAGCGGCACCTCAAGGCCTGGGCGCTACGATCTGCTGCGCAACCGGCTGATCTTCCCGATCCAGGATGAGCGCGGTCGTATCGTCGCTTTTGGCGGCCGTGCTCTTGGCGATGCGCAGCCCAAATACCTGAACTCGCCGGAGTCGCTCCTTTATCACAAAGGGCAGATCCTCTATGGTCTTTTTCAGGCAAAAGAAGCGATGCGGCGCAGCTCCGAAGCGATCATCGTCGAAGGTTACTTTGACCTCCTCGCCCTGCACCGCGCCGGTCTGACCCACACCGTCGCCCCCTGCGGTACGGCTCTGACGACCGAGCAGGCGCGCTTGATCAAGCGTTTTGCTTCGCGGGTCTTTCTCCTCTTTGATCAGGATAGCGCCGGGCAGAAAGCGAATCAGCGGGCGATGGAGATCTTCCTTGCCGAAGGGATCAGCCCTCTTCTCGTCACCCTCGACGCTGGCGATGATCCTGATTCTTATCTGCGCAAGCAGGGGGCGGAAGCGATGCGTGAGCGTCTTGCCGCGGCCCAGCCGGCGCTGGAACTCTTCATTGATGCGACCCTCAAGGCCTGTGGTGAGAGTATCGAAGGACGCGCCCGGGGGGCGGAACGGGTTTTACCGCTGATCAAGCTTCTTCCTTCGGAAATGGAGAGAAATCTTTATCTGAAAGCATTGGCACAACGTACCGGGATCGATGAACAGTTGTTGATGCGCGGCAGAAAAAGCGATGCCGGCAGCGAGGCGCGGCTCAAGGCGCGCCCCCCGCAACTACCGGCGTTGCCGCGCAGTCGCGAGCGGCTGCCGGGGAGCGAACGGGTCGAAAAGGCGCAGGATCTGATCCTCCATCTTTTTGTCCAGGGGCGGATCGATAAGTCGTTGATTGAGCGGGACGGTTTAGAAACGCTCTTCCCTGACCCCGAGCGCCAAAAAATCGTTCAGGCTGCCCTTGCATTTAGCGTAAAGGGTGAACATATTGATACGACACGCCTGCTCGACCAGTTGAGTGATGGTGCGCAGTCGATCCTTGCCGGCATCCTGCTCAAGGAGGATCGCGGCGTCGAAGTCGATCTGGCGGAACAGACCTATGACGACTGTCGCCGGACGTTACTCAAGGATGCTTTGCAACGGCGCAGTCGGGAATTGACCGAATGCGTGCGCCGGGCAGAGCTGGCCGGTGATCTCGCCGGAGCAGCTGCCTTTCAGGAAGAACAGATTCAGTTGAACCGGCAATTAAAGAGTGGAAAGATTTTTTGATCGATATTGAACACCTGTGATCTTTGGCAGGAAAAGGAGCGACTCACGGATGTCGAAGAAAAAAAACGGCAACATGGATGAAATGCAGCAGTTGATCGACCTCGGCAAAGAGAAGGGCTATCTGACTTACGAAGATGTCAACGATCTCCTCCCCGCCGACATGGTCTCTTCCGATCAGATTGACGATGTTATGAGCATGTTCGGCGACATGGACATCGAGGTGGTCGAAGGTGACCAGAAGATCTCGCTGAAAGATCCGGCGATTGGCGAAGAGGCCGTCGAGGAGGAAGAAGAGGAAGAGTCGGAGTTTGAAGCCGGCACCCTCGGCCGCACCAGCGACCCGGTCCGCATGTACCTGCGGGAAATGGGACAGGTCTCGCTCCTCACCCGGGAAGGGGAGGTCGAGATCGCCAAGCGCATTGAAGAGGGGGAGGTGATGGTGGCGAATGTCATTATCCGTACTCCTATCGCTTTCAAGGATATCATCTCCCTCGGCGATCGCCTCAACAAGGGGCTGACCACTGTTGCCGAGATCACCAAGGATTACGAAGAGGAAGAGGGTGCCGATGCGGAAGAACGGCACCGTCTGCGAATAGTCGATCTCATCGATCAGATTCGTGAACTCGATGCCCGACTGACGACGCTGCGTGACCGTGAGGCCGCCGAGGTTTCCAAAGAGGAAAAGAAGGCGAACGAGAAGGAGTGCAAAGAGCTCATCGCCCGCATGGGCGAAATGATGCGCAAGATCCGTCTCAAGGATTTTCAGGTAGCGAAGATCGTCGACCGCCTCAAAGATCTTGCCGAGCAGGTGAAGAAGGGGAAGAGCGAGGTCAAGGCTTGCGAAGCTGAGCTCAAACAACCGGAGAAGGAGATCAAGAAGCAGCTCCTGCGTTTGCGCAAAAGTGAAGGAGATGCGCTCAAGCTGTCCAGTGAGACGGGTGTGCCGATCGAGGTCTATCTCGCCGTGGAGAAGCGGCTGAAAGGGGCGGAGCGCAAGTTCAAGAAGGTCGAGGAAGAGACCGGCTTCGATCCGGAAGATCTCCTCGAATCGCTCAAGGAGTTACACAAGGGGGAATGGAAGGCGAAGAAAGCCAAGACGGAGCTGGTCGAGGCCAACCTGCGCCTGGTCGTCTCCATCGCCAAGAAATACACCAATCGCGGCCTGCAGTTCCTCGACCTGATTCAGGAAGGGAACATCGGCCTGATGAAGGCTGTCGATAAATTCGAATATCAGCGCGGCTACAAGTTCTCCACTTACGCCACCTGGTGGATTCGTCAGGCGATTACCCGCGCCATCGCCGATCAGGCGCGGACGATTCGTATCCCGGTGCACATGATCGAAACGATCAATAAACTGATCCGCACCAGCCGGCAGTTGGTGCAGGAGATCGGCCGCGAGCCGACGCCGGAAGAGATTGCCGAACGGATGGAGCTGCCGCTGGAGAAGGTGCGTCGTGTCCTCAAGATTGCCAAGGAGCCGATCTCTCTCGAAACGCCCATCGGTGAAGAAGAAGATTCCTCCCTCGGCGATTTCATCGAAGACAAGGGAGTCGTATCCCCTCTTGAAGCGGTGATCAAGTCAAATCTGTCAGAGCAGACCTCAAGGGTCCTCTCCACCCTGACGCCGCGCGAAGAGAAGGTGCTGCGCATGCGTTTCGGCATTGGCGAGAAATCGGATCACACTCTCGAAGAGGTCGGTCAGGACTTCGCTGTCACCCGCGAACGCATCCGCCAGATCGAGGCCAAGGCGCTGCGCAAACTGCGCCATCCAAGCCGCAGTAAGCGGCTGAAGAGTTTCGTCGAGATCTGATAAAAAATATAGGGGCGCAGCATGCTGCGCCCTTTTTTCGTACAAGGATGAAGGATGGATTTTTTTGCCGATGATGCCTATCTGCGCCGCGAACGGGACAAGGCGCGGGAGCTGCGCCAGAGCCAGTGGTGGAAAAACCGGATCGCCAAAGGCGTCTGTTACTACTGCGGGGCAGCAGTGCCAGCGAAGGAGTTGACCCTCGATCACATTGTCCCCCTGGTGCGCGGCGGGGCCAGCACGCGCGGCAACTGCGTCCCGGCCTGCAAGAGCTGTAATAGTAAGAAACAGTCGCTGCTGCCGATCGAGTGGGCGGAGTATCTGGCCGGGTTTGGGGAGAAGGCGGAAGAAGAGTGATAGTAAGACCTTGCCACCCCTGACCCCTCCTAAAATAGGAGGGGGATTTTAGGCTGTTAGCCCCCCCTCCTTACTTAAGGAGGACCCAGACTCCGGGCCTAAAGGGCTGGGGGTGGTCGGTTTATGCCTTTCACCCCAGCAGTCCCCGATCCGCAAGGCTGACGTAACGATTGCTGCCGATAATGATGTGATCAAGGACGCGTACCCCCATCAGTTCGCCGGCCTGGCGCAGGCGGGTGGTGATGTCGAGATCTTCGCGACTCGGTTCCGGGTCGCCGGAGGGGTGGTTATGGACGAAGAGGACCGCGGCGGCGGATTCGCGCACGACCGGCACAAAGACTTCGCGGGGATGGACGATGCTGGCGGTCAGACTCCCTTCGGAGATCTGCACATCGCGAATGAGGCGATTCTTGTTGTCGAGGAGGATGGCGATGAAGCGCTCCTTCTTGAGATCGCGCAGAAGTTCGTGGTAATGGTTGAAGACCTCGCGCGCTGTCGAAAAGGGTATTCCCGGCGTCAGGGTGGTGTCGCGAAAGCGCCGGCCGAGATGGAAGACTGCCTGGAGTTCGGCGGCTTTGGCCGGGCCGATTCCCTTAATTTCACAGAGTTCGGAGATGCTCGCCTGTGCCAGGGCGCGCAGCCCGCCGAAGCGGGTCAGGAGATGGCGGGCGTGGTCGAGGGCATTGCATTGGCTGGAAGCGTCACCGGTGCGCAAGACAAGAGCAAGGAGTTCGGCGTCACTGAGGGATTCCGCCCCTGACGCCAGAAGTTTTTCCCGTGGACGCTCCGCTTCCGGCCAGTCTTTGATTCGTTTCATATGTCCCCTCTCAGAAAAAACGGGAGAGGCGCTCATTTCGCGCTTCTCCCGTTTTATTCTCTTTGCCGTTAAGTTATCGACTATTCCCGGACAAAGATGTCGATATCGGTTTCATGTACCATCTTCATCAAGTGGGCATACTCCGATTCGATCAGGGCAAAATGATTTTCGGTCTCTTTGGCGAGACGCTCGAAGACCGCCCGCACAGAGGGGTCGACAATGCGGCTGGCAGTCAGGTAAAGGCTTTTAGCAAGCTCCTCCTCGTGGTTGAGAGCAAGTTCCATCGCCTTGCGTTCGTGCGCATTCTCGGCCAGAGCCTGATCGAGCTGGCGCATCGTTTTGAGGTCGACCTGCGGCTTGCTGACAAGAAAGTCGGCGAGGGAACCGTGCTCCATGCCACTATAGAACTTGAAGAGGTGGCCGACGTGCTCAGCTTCTTCCGCCGCCAGCTGTTCAAAGACTTTCTTGCCGCGGGGATTGCTGATAATGCTTGCAGCGTGTTTGTACAGATCCATGACATTCTTTTCTGTCTGAATGGCAAACTTCAGGGCATTCTGCATGTTGAATTCTTGCGGCATAAGTCTCTCCTGTAATTTGTTCAGAGTCGATGACAACAGTATTTTTACGTTAGCAGATGTTATTAAATTGTCAAATGAATTCAGTGCAAAGGCGGTTGACAAAGGTCGCAAAGATGATCACTCTGTGCCTTGGGGATAAGTCGTTCCTCCCGCTAAACTCTGACTTGCTGATGGTTTATTATGACTGCAACCTCCCAAAAACCGGAAGAAATTATTGTGGTTGCGGTGGCTCGCAACGGCATCATTGGTGCTGATGGCGCCATCCCCTGGCATTGTCCGGAGGATTTGCACTTGTTCCGTGCGATCACTCTCGGGGGGACGGTGATCATGGGGCGCCGGACTTATCAATCCATCGGCCATCCACTGGCCGGCCGCCGCAATATCGTCGTCAGTTCAACTCTGCAGGAACAAGTCGGAATTACGGTCGTTCGATCCTTTGCTGCCGCAGTGACCACCGCCCTTGCCGCATTAGCGTCGATCTATTACTGCGGCGGGGCGCAAATCTATGCCCAGGCCCTTGACCGGGCTGATGCGATTTATCTGTCACGGATGAATGCGGATGCCGACGGCGACGTCTCCTTTCCGGATATTGACCCCCTGATCTGGCAGGTAGTGCAGGAGGAGCGCTTTGCCGACTTTGTGCATCTTTGTTATCGTCGCAAATGAGCAGAACACGGGATCGCCTGTTCGGGATAATTGCCTTTTTCCCCTGTTTTTGGTAGACAAAGCCATGCAGATTTTTTTAGTACTCCAGCCCCTGCCATCTTTTAAACATGAACATCCTGCGAGCTGACCGGAATGAGTGAAAAAGCAAAGACCACCCCGCCCGCCACCATCCTTCAAGATCCCCTGCACAAGGAGATCGCCGGGGTTCTTCTCGGAGCTTGCGGTATCTATCTGGCGCTGACTCTTTTCAGTCATCACGGCGGCGATCCGACGATGAATAATAACGTTCAGCCGTTGGCGATCGGCAACCTCGGCGGCCAATTTGGCGCTTACCTGAGTGATATCCTTTATCAGTCTTTCGGTTTTGCCGCCCTGCTGATTCCCGCCGGTTTTCTTGCCGTGGCCTGGCGCTTCCTTCGTTTTCGTGATGTGCACTTCCCACTGTGGCGCATCGGCGCCTACCTTCTGCTCCTTTTCAGCCTCGATGGTCTGCTTGCCCTCTTTCTGTCTCGGGTCGAGCTCTTTGGCGAAACAATCGGTGAAGCCGGCGGTTTGATCGGGCGGATTCTTGCCGACGATTTTTTTGTCCCGCTCCTCGGACGCGGCGGCGCTTTTCTCATCCTTTTTCCGCTCTTTCTCGTCGCCTGCATCCTGTCGTCCCGTTTCTCCTTTGTCCTCTTTTTTCAGGGGCGTCTGCAAGAGTTCAAATTTCTCCTGGCACAGCGCCGTGAGCAGTCCCGGGCGGTCAAGGAGCTCGCGGCCCGGGAAAATAATGCAACGCTGCAGGAAGGACCGCGGATTACGCCACCCCGTCCTGTTTACGTCGAGCCGCCGACCAAAGCCGCCAAGCGCAAGAAAGAGGCGGCTGAGGCGCCGGTGCAGGAAGTCTTTACCTTCCTGGAAGCGTGCGGCACCTATCATCTCCCCCCCCTCTCCCTCCTTGATCATGAAGGGGAGGCGAGCAAGCCGGTCGATCGCGAAGCGCTCCTCGCCAATGCCCGTATCCTTGAAACCAAGTTTGCCGACTTCAATGTTGCCGGCGAGGTCACCGAGGTCAAGCCCGGTCCGGTCGTGACCATGTACGAATTCGCCCCGGCGCCGGGAGTCAAGGTCAACCGCATCTCCAACCTTTCCGATGATCTCTCCATGGCACTGCGCGCGCTGTCGATCCGCATCGTCGCACCGATTCCCGGTCGAGGCGTTGTCGGTATCGAAATCCCCAACCGGGAGAGGGAGACGGTCTGGCTCAAAGATATCTTCTCCTCCGAAGAGTTTCAGAAGAACGGCGGCCGTCTGCCGCTGGCGCTGGGCAAGGATATCTTCGGCAGTACCGTCGTTGCCGACCTGTCGCGCATGCCGCACGTCCTCGTTGCCGGTTCAACCGGCAGTGGTAAGTCGGTCTCGATTAATACCATGGTCCTCTCCCTCCTTTACCGCGCCAAGCCGGAGGATGTGCGGATCATCATGGTCGACCCGAAGATGCTCGAACTCTCCATCTACGAAGGGATCCCCCACCTCCTGTTGCCGGTCGTCACCAACCCGAAGAAGGCGGTCCTTGCCCTGGCCTGGGCGGTGCGGGAGATGGAGCGGCGCTACCGCCTTCTCTCCGACAAGAAGGTGCGGGATATTGCCGGTTACAACAGGAAGATTGCCAAAGAGGTTGACGATACCGCTGCCGCCCTGGCCCGCGGCGAGGTGGTGATTGATCTGGTTGAACCGGCGTACGGTCTCGATGAAGAGTTGCCGATCGTTTCGCCGCTGGAAGGGGAGGTTCTTGAACACGGCCATCTCCCTTATATTGTCGTCATCGTTGATGAACTCGCCGACCTGATGATGGTCGCCGGCCGCGATATCGAGGAGTCGATCGCCCGCCTCGCCCAGATGGCGCGTGCCGCCGGCATTCATCTTATCCTCGCCACCCAGCGGCCGAGTGTCGACGTCATCACCGGCCTGATCAAGGCGAACTTCCCGACCCGTATCTCCTTCAAGGTCTTTTCCCGCATCGATTCCCGCACCATCCTCGATCAGATGGGGGCGGAAAATCTCCTCGGCATGGGCGATATGCTTTACCTGCCACCGGGGACCGGCGCTCTGCAGCGGGTGCACGGCGCCTTTGTCTCCGAGATCGAAGTGCAGCGTGTTGTCGAGTTTCTCAAGAAGCAGGGGGAGCCGGTCTACGACAAGTCGATCCTCGAAGCGCCGCCGAGCAGTGATGGCGGCAGCGATGGCGGCAGTGACGGTTACGATGAAAAATGGGATGAAGCGATCGCCGTCGTCGCCGATACCCGCCAGGCCTCGGGTTCGATGTTGCAGCGTCGTCTCGGCGTCGGTTACAACCGGGCGATGAAGATGATTGAGCGGATGGAGCAGGAAGGGATCGTCGGTCCGTCGATGGGGAACAGCAAGCCGCGTGAAGTCTTTATCAGCAAGATGACGAAGGACTAGGTTTATGGAGACTGGCACCGCGGGTGTTTGTCCCCATTCTGCTTCAAGTCCCCCTGATTCCTGCACAAAAATTCACCCTGCCTTTACGGATTAAATTCTAAGTAAAATTGAGGTGTTGCGGAAAAAATAAAGTTGCCATTTCAAATATTTTCCTCCTATAATCCCCGCGTTACAATTCCTCTGGTATCCTTTTGCTTTCATTCCATTAAGATCAACAACGATAAGGAGATTTGCGCATGGCCACGAAGTATGTCTATTTCTTTGGCAACGGTGAAGCGGATGGCCGGGGAGAGATGAAGAATCTTCTCGGCGGTAAGGGGGCAAATCTGGCGGAGATGACCGCCATCGGCCTGCCGGTCCCCCCGGGCTTTACCCTCAGCACCGAAGTCTGTACCGCCTATTACAAGAATGAGCGCAACTATCCTGCCTGCCTCCCAGAGGAAGTGACGGCGAATCTGCGGAAGGTTGAAGCCCTCATCGGCAACCGTTTCGGTGATCCCGCCAATCCTCTCCTGGTCTCGGTCCGTTCCGGCGCCCGCGCTTCGATGCCGGGGATGATGGATACCATCCTCAATCTCGGCCTCAATGATGCCACGGTGCAGGGCGTCATTGCCAAGAGCGGTGATGCCCGCTTTGCTTATGATGCCTACCGTCGCTTCGTACAGATGTACTCCGACGTTGTCCTCGGTGTGAAGAAGGATATCTTTGAGCATCAGATGGACGAGGCTAAAGCCAAGCGCGGCGTCAAGCTCGATACCGACCTCACCGCCGACGATCTGCGTGAACTCGTCGCCACCTTTAAAGCGACGGTGCTGCAGCAGACCGGCAAACCCTTCCCCGACGATCCCTCCGAACAGCTCTGGGGCGCCATCGGCGCCGTCTTCGGTTCATGGATGAACCAGCGCGCCATTACCTACCGCCGCCTTAACAATATCCCGGCCGACTGGGGGACCGCCGTCAGCGTTCAGGCGATGGTCTTCGGTAATATGGGGGATGACTGCGCCACCGGCGTTGCCTTTACCCGCAACCCCTCCACCGGCGAGAAGATCTTCTACGGCGAGTTCCTCGTCAATGCCCAGGGGGAGGATGTCGTCGCCGGCATTCGCACTCCGCAGCCGGTGAACAAAGCCGAGGGGGATGGCGTCCTCCCTTCTCTGGAAGAGGTCATGCCTGCCTGTTATGCGCAGCTCCTCGGCATTCAGGAGATCCTCGAAAAACATTATCGCGACATGCAGGATATTGAGTTCACCATTGAAAAAGGGAAGCTCTACATGTTGCAGACCCGTAACGGCAAGCGGACCGCGACCGCAGCGGTGCGCGTTGCTGTCGAGATGGTCAAAGAAGGGCTGATCAGCGAGAAGGAAGCGGTCCTGCGTGTGGCGCCGGAGCAGCTTGACCAGCTCCTTCACCCCTCTCTTGATCCAAAAGCAAAGAAAGAGATCATCGCCAAGGGGCTCCCCGCCTCCCCCGGTGCTGCCAGCGGTGAAGTCGTCTTCTCGGCCGATGAAGCCGAAGCCGCCGCCAAGCTCAACCGCAAGGTGATCCTCGTCCGCGTCGAGACCAGCCCCGAGGATATCCACGGCATGCACGCCGCCCAAGGGATTCTCACTGCCCGCGGCGGCATGACCAGCCATGCGGCGGTCGTCGCCCGCGGCATGGGCAAGTGCTGTGTTGCCGGCTGCAGCGAGATCAAGGTTGATTACAAGGCGCAGAGCTTTGTCGCTCGTGACGGAGTTGTCATTAAGAAAGGGGATGTCATCACCCTTGACGGCAGCGCTGGCGAAGTCATTAAAGGGGCGGTGGCGACGGTACAGACCGGCCTCTCCGGCGCTTTTGGCGAACTGATGGTCTGGGCTGACAGCTTCCGCCGCCTCAAGGTCCGCACCAACGCTGACACCCCGCACGATGCCAAAGTCGCTCGTGAGTTCGGCGCCGAAGGGATCGGCCTTTGCCGTACCGAGCACATGTTCTTTGAAGCTGACCGGATCATGGCGGTGCGCGAGATGATCCTTGCTGCCGATCTCGACGGCCGCAAACTCGCCCTTGCCAAGATCTTGCCGATGCAGAAGGGGGATTTCCTCGGTATCTTCCGCGAGATGAAGGGGCTGCCGGTGACGATCCGGCTCCTCGACCCGCCGCTGCACGAGTTCCTCCCCCACACCGATAGCGAAATCGAAGGCCTGGCCAAGTCGATGCAAGTCTCGGTCGCCACCCTCAAGCACAAGGTTGAATCGCTCCACGAATTCAACCCGATGCTCGGTCATCGCGGCTGCCGCCTCGGCATCACCTATCCGGAAATCTACGACATGCAGGTGCAGGCGATTATGGAAGCCGCCTGCGAACTGATCAAGAACGAGGGGTATAGCATCGTCCCCGAGATCATGATTCCTCTGGTGTCCCATGTCAAAGAGCTGGCAGTGCTGCGTGCCAACGCCATCCGCGTCTGTGACGACGTCATCGCCCGCTACGGGGTCAAAGTTGAGTATTTGATCGGCACGATGATTGAGCTCCCCCGTGCCGCCCTCACTGCCGACCAGATTGCCACCGAAGCGGAGTTCTTTTCCTTCGGTACCAACGATCTCACCCAGACTACCTACGGACTGTCCCGTGACGACGCCGGAAAGTTTCTCCCCTTCTATGTCGAGAAGGATCTCTTTGAGGATGATCCCTTTATCGCCCTCGATCAGAGTGGCGTCGGCCAGCTCGTTGAGATGGGCTGCGTCCGCGGCCGCGCCACCCGCCCCGACATCAAGCTCGGCATCTGCGGCGAGCATGGCGGCGAGCCTTCCAGCGTCATCTTCTGCCACAAGATCGGCCTCGACTATGTCTCCTGCTCCCCCTTCCGGGTCCCCATCGCCCGTTTGGCGGCCGCCCACGCTGCCCTGGGCGGCAGTGAGGACCGGACAAAATAATCTCTTTCCCGGAGGAACAAAACGCCCCGAGAGCTTGTCTGTCGGGGCGTTTTGCTGTACATTTAATGGCAGAATTTTTAATCAAAAGTGAGCAAGATAAGGAGTCTGTCATGTCGACCAAAAACGATAACACAACGACAATCGTCGCTTTTTTTGCCGGTGCCGTGATTGGTGCGGCTGCCGGGCTGCTGCTGGCCCCGACCTCAGGGCGGGAACTGCGCGGACAACTCGCCGAGTTGGGCGAAGATCCCGCCGATAAAGTCAAGCGCCTGGCCCGCGAAGCAAAATTCCGGCTCTCGCCCAAGAGCAAGTGTCCTGACTATAAGTATGATGGTGGTGATGCCTGGGTATAGGCGGCGCCAGAACACCTTCTGTCTGACAGATGGAACGAAGATTATACAGGGCGGCCGATCAGGCCGCCCTGAGTTGTTTCAGTCTCCGCCTTGCTTGTCGGCGCAGGTCGATTATACTGTGAGGGAGCAGTCGTCAGCGTGGCGGCGGCGAGGCAGGTTGGAAACCTTATGGCAGGAGGCAGCGATGATTCGGGTCAAGACGTTTGGTGAGCCGCTGGCGCCCTTCAAGGCGCAGATGGAATTGAAGGAGCTCGATGCACGGGTTAATGATTTTATCCGCGATAATCAGGTCAAGAAGGTGATCTCGATCAGTGACGCGGCGACGACCGAGGAGGGTTCGACGATCGGGCTGGTACGGGTGATGGTTTACGAGGATTGAGTTGTTGGTTTTTGTGGTTTCGAATTGGAGAGAAGAGGAGCGGGGCTGCTTTCGTGAGGGAGCAGCCCCGCTCTTTTTGAGTTTTTCAAAAAGATCTCTAAGTGTGCATAAGTGCAGCCCGGCCACTTTTCGGCCAGGTCACAGTCAGCATCAGCGAATTGTGAGGGTGTAAAAAACTTTGTGTAAATGGTCATCGTCGGTTACAACCCGTAACCACTGGAGGAACCGATGGCCATACCGAAAGACGTGCTCGACTGCC